>CALFBW010000187.1 GCA_937951415.1 uncultured Chitinophagales bacterium
GTTTTCGGAGAACGCTGATACTTTGAGTACGCAGATAGTCACCTTCTTTGAACGCAGCCAAAAATCTAGTGTGAAAGCTACGGTAGCAGAATTTCAACAGAATTTTTCTGCTGGGGTATATTCTGAACAACAGATGAAAGACATTGCTAGAATGTTCAATGAAATGCAGAAAAAAAAGGTGCAGAAGTATCCTTATTTCAATTATTTTTTGGATGCAGTCAATAGAACAGCGGTAAGTGAAACGGGTGGGAGTTCGGAAATTTATCCAACTTGGATAGAATTTATTTCAACAGCTATTGGCAAGGTCGAAAAGCACAAGACAAAACCTTTTACAGATGTATTGAAATTTTCGCGATTTCTATTTGCGGAGAATGCAATCAATCCAGGAGATGCAAAGAGTTGGAGTGTAGGAGAAGGGCCAGTCGATTTTTATTACGAAAACGATGTGCCCTTTGCTAAATTTACGGACATTAATATTTATGCTATCAGCAGGAAAGATAGCATGTCAATAGAAAAAACTAGCGGTATACTCGAGATTCGGAAAGACATTTGGACTGGCACCAAGGGAAAAGTATCTTGGACAAGAGAGGAGATTAATGAACCAGCATATGTTGAGTTAGGAGATTATAGAATTAATCTGGAGCAAAGTGAGTATAGAGCAGATTCTGTCAAATTTTATCATGAAGAATTTTTTCCGAACGGGATTCAGGGAAGCTTACTCGATCGTTTGTCTGGAGGAGTAAAAGGGAAGTACGACTACCCGAACTTTAAATCGTACGATCTCGACTTACAACAAGACGATATTTTCCCACGTATTCAATTTGAGGGAGGATTTGGGATGCGAGGAAATAAGATAGTTTTCTTCGGAGAGAAAGAGACGCGTAGTAAAATGACGTTTCTTGCAGAAGACGGAGAGAAATTGGTAAGGAGTACTTCTTTATTAATCGGAATAAAGGATAGAGCTGAAATAAATACCAAGGATGCAGAGATGTCTGCATATTTTAAAAACGATTCTATTTACCATCCGTTTTTGAACCTAAATTTTAAGGTAGCTGAAGGTGACTTTCGAGCTTCTCGAAATGATAAGGCAACTTCGCAAATTGCGTTTATGAGTTCGTATCATAAATTCGATATCGAGATGGATGCGATGCAATGGAACATAAATGATACCATGATCCTTTTTAAAAGAAATACACTTTTGAAGGATAAGCCTGTTTATTTAAATTCCTTCGATATATATGACCCTAGAATTAGTGCAAAATTTAGGAGAGCGATTAAGGAGGACCCAATAGCTATTCTAGGGAATTGGAAAGAGAGCATGCGGTCTAATGTTATGCCTGCGATAGATTTTGCTCGATCGCTAAACTCGAGTTTTAAGATTGAACAAGCAAACAGCGTAATCTATGACTTAATAAAAGAAGGCTTTATTTATTATTATCCCGAAGAAGGGAATATCTATATCAGGGAAAAAGCAAGACATTTTCATCAGGCCAAAATGGAGCAAGTAGATTACGACCACATTCAATTGAAGTCAGTAATGAATAAAGAAAACGTTCGATTGAATCTAAATAATTCAAAGCTGAATGTCGTGGGTGTTCAAAATGTTGCCTTTAGCGATAGTCAACGTGTGGTCATGTTTCCGTATGATAAACTTGTGGAAGTAGGAGAGAATCGAACTATGGATACTTATGGCGACCTAGTAGCTGGAAAAATAGATTTTGTTTCTGGGCCTTACAATTTTGAGTACGATGAGTTTATTGTAAATATAGATACCGTTGATCAAATGTATTTGTACATTATGGAAGAGAAAATGCGCGATGGCGTACCGTATCTCAAAGAAATTAAAATAAATACGCCTATCCGAGATGCAGTAGGCGTTGTTTCTATTGATCACTCCGGCAATAAATCTGGGCTCGTTGATAATTCAAATTATCCAAAATTTGATGCGACCGGTTATTCTTACTTGTATTACGATTCGAAAGACTTATACAACGGAGCATATGAACGAGATAGATTCTTCTTTCGACTTGATCCTTATAAATTAGAATCCATTGGAGAAATTGTAAAAGATGATATCGTGATTTCTGGATTTATGTCTTATGCGGATATCTTTCCTTCCTTTACTTCTAAAGTAGCTATTCAAGACGATTATTCTTTAGGAGTTGTTGATGAGGTCAGCGGAGAAGATGCTCCACTTTATACAGGAACTGGAAACTATAATGGTAAGGTTTTCCTGAATGAAAAGGGATTGCATGGTACAGGTCGAATTCATTTTCTTTCTGGAGATTTTTATTCGGATGACTTTGTTTTCCTTCCAGACTCAATGTTGGTTTCTATGATGGATTCTTTTCGAATAAAACGAACTACTCTAGAAGGAATTTCTTATCCAGAAGTAACAGGAGAGCGAGTGAGAAATATTCGTTGGTTCCCTTATGCAGATACCATGGTTTTGAATACCAATCATGGACGATTCAAAATGTTTGAAGGTCGAGGTGATTTTAAAGGCGAAATCATTTATGGAAAAAGAGGAATAATAGCAGACGGAATGTTTTTATGGAAAAACTCTAAACTACGATCTAATGATTTTCAATTTGATGAAGAATCAGTGAATGCAGATACTATTAATATTGAAATTAAGACCAATGATAAAAATAACACAGCACTAGTTGCTCGAAAGCTAAGTGCTGTGATTGATGTGTATGAAGAAGAGGCTCACCTTTTACCCTATGCCGAGCAAATACCAGTCAGGTTTCCTTACTCGGGAGTTATGGGTAAAGTGGACAAAATAGATTGGGACTTTGATGATAACGAATTAGTTTTTGCCTCCAAGAACGATGAGCCGAGATGTACATTCCGAGTGATGACAAAAGAAGACACGGAAAATAGATTAGAAAAGGAACACGCCGAAGCCTTAAAGGAAATGGAAGCCGCAAAGGCTGAAAGAGAGCAAGATGGAAGTGTTGATCCAACAAAGATTGTCGATCCAATAAAGACAAGCGAGGCTGAAGCAAATCAAAAGGAAGAGGACTCCAAGGCCGGGAATGTAGAAAGTGAAAAGGAGAATTCTGGTGAAGAAACGGGTGAAGGGGAAGGAGATAAGTCTGACGATAAAAAAGTTAAAGAGAAAAAGAAGAAGAAAGAAACGGACTTGTCAGATTTGGGATTAGTTCAAGTAGAAGAAACAAAGAAGGAGAAGAAAAAGAAGAAGAAAAAGGATGAAGAAGAAAAGGATGACCGAAATCTATCGATAGAATGGGCAGGTCGTAGCGGCGAAATGGATCTAGAAAATAAAATACTCATTACCGAGGGTGTTGATTTTATTAATATCGCCGATGCGCGAATAGAACCTGACGAAGGACGAATAAAGATTAAGAAGGACGGTCGCTTGTATTTGCTTGAGAATGCAACAATTTTTGTTGATACTATTTCGAAATATCACAAAATAGCCAATTGTGAAGTGGAAATTTTAGGGCCACAACTTTTCAAAGGAAAAGGAGAATATGTTTATCGACAAGAAGGTCTAAATGACCAAACAATCAAATTTAATAAGATCGAAAGTAAAGAGCCTGAATTAGACGATAAACAAAAGAAGAAGCGGAAAAAGGAAAAAGCAAAAGGGGAGCCGGATGACTTCTTTACTTTTTCTCGGGGAGAAATTCCCGCTGATCAAGACTTTAAATTGAATCAACAATTAGCTTTTAAAGGAAAAGTAACTTTAGAGTCGCAAAAGAAATTTTTGACCTTTGATGGTTATTCGAAAATTGCTTTTAATAGCCCTTCCTTAAATCCAGAATGGTTCGCATTTAAAGAAGAAATAAATCCCGAACGAATTAGAATCGAATTAGATAATCCTGTAAACTTAACGGATGACACCTTGCAAGTAGGGGTCATGTTTAGTTTCGATCGCTTTGCACCTTACACGGCTTTTCTAGAGCAACCCGAAACTAAAAAGGACTTCCCAATTATTGCGTCGAATGGATTGTTGGAATATGATGCGGACAAAAAGATTTTCCGTCTTGGAGCAGAGGAACGTTTGAAGGGTTTAAGCGCCAGAGGGGATGCGCTTGCAATTTTAGATGAAAAAGACAAAGTAATAGCAGACGGTAAATTACGACTGGGTCGAGATTTTGGATTGGTTAAAGTCGATGCTGCGGGCCGCTTGGAAGGAGATATGGGCTTAGGCCAATACAAGATCGATGATGTGACCATGGGAGTAGATTTTGAATTTGATGGGAAGACCATGGCCATAATGACCAATCACCTAAAGAGCTTATTACTTGAAAATGATGAGATAGAATACCTAAATGAAGCTTTCGTTCGAAACATTGTCCAGTTAATTCCAGAGAAAGAGGAAAAGGCTGTTGTGGATCGCATTAATTCTTCTGGATATTTCGAAAAGCCGAAGAAGGATTTTGATTACCAATTTTTTATTACCGACTTAAACCTAAAATGGGATACACTGGATGCAACATTTAAAAGCATTGATAAGTTTGGGATTGGCTACCTAGGAGGAGCCTATGTAAACAGAATGGCAGAAGGTTTCATTGAGTTCGGCCCAAGAGATAAAGGCGACTTCTTCAACATTTATTTTGAGATTGAAGATATAGAGACCGGCAAACTAGAGTGGTACTTCTTTCACTATGGCAAGAGCGTCATGGAAGCCATGTCATCGAATCCTGAATTCAACGCAAAGTTGGCAGGAATAAAGGAGTCAAAAAGAATGAAAGAGACCAAAGAAGCCAGTTATCAGTATAGATTGGCGAATGCGATAACAAAGAATGACTTTATCATTAGAATGACAGGGCAATAAGCAAAATGGTGCAACCCGTTTTAAACGTGAGATCGGCTTCCGCGTCCAAAGTGAAAAAGCTCGACGAAGCTATCAGTTAATAGTTAAATTTGTAGGCCATGAAGAATTTCCTTTTTATTGCAGCAGGAGTCTTGTTTTTACTAGCCTCGTGTTCCAAGATTCCGATTACCGGACGAAAGCAGTTGAATTTATTGCCAGAAAGTCAAATGATGAGCATGAGTTTGGCGGCTTACAATGAGTTCTTAGATACCTCCAATGTAGTGAAGGGGGGCAACGACAAAATATTGGTGCAAGAAACTGGGATGCGTATATCATCTGCGGTTACCAGTTATCTGCGTAAGAAGAAGCAAATGAAGCGGGTGAAGGACTTTCAGTGGGAATTCAACCTAGTAGACAGTGATCAAGCAAACGCTTGGGCAATGCCAGGAGGGAAAGTGGTTTTCTATACAGGAATTTTACCTATTACTAAAGATCAAAACGGTCTAGCTGTAGTTATGGGACATGAAGTAGCGCATGCTATTGCCCGACATGGAAATGAGCGCATGAGTCAAGGTTTGGCATTGCAATTGGGCGGTGCAGGATTGGCCGTTGCTCTTAGTACGCAACAAGCTGCTACCCAGAATTTATTCCTGCAAGCCTATGGGCTGGGCACCAATTTGGGAATGCTGAAGTATTCCCGTAAACATGAAGGGGAGGCCGATAAAATGGGCTTAGTATTTATGGCTATGGCAGGCTATGATCCGAGAGAAGCACCCGATTTTTGGGGCCGAATGAAGGCCATGAGTGGTGGTCAGGCTCCTCCAGAGTTCATGAGTACACACCCAAGCCATGAAACTCGCATCAAGGAGCTCAATGAATTTATGCCCGAAGCCCTGAAGTTCTATGATCCGACTAAGGCAGCGCCGAGCTCGAGTTTAGGGACACCGAATTCGAATGGGTCTAGCGGTTCAAAGACAAGCAAACCAGGAGGAACTGGTAAGACCAAAAAGAAGTCAGGCGATCCTAGAAGGAAAAACTAAGAACTTCTTGGTAAGCAAGTGCTTTTAGTACTTCATTCTTGACCAATTCGAAGATACTTAGCGGCAAAATCCCTACCTTGCTAGGCTAATACAGAGATGGACGAGGCACGCATATTGCAGCTTCAATACATAACTGTTAGAACGGGAAATTGCCTGCTATGATCGATTTTATTCTCAACAATCAACGGATCAAAACTGCTGCTCCTCCAGGAACGGCTGTGCTCGACTTTGTTCGAAAACAACGGCAACTCACGGGCATGAAGCTGGTCTGCAAAGAAGGAGAATGCGGAGCTTGTACCATGTTAGTGGGAGAATGGCTTAATGATCGAATGATCTATAAATCGATGACTTCCTGCATCATGCCCTTGGTCAATGCCCACGGCAAGCATCTCCTAACAATTGAGGGCTTATCCGCTGGAGACCTAACACCGATTCAGCAAGCTATGATCGATACCACCGGAACTCAATGTGGTTTTTGTACGCCTGGGTTTGTGGTCTCAATGACAGGAGCACTTTTGAACAGTCGACATACCAATACAGAAAATTTCTTAGAAGCGATTGACGGTAACATTTGTCGTTGTACAGGCTACAAATCTATTGAAAGAGCGATAGGGAAAATCGTGGATGATCTGAGAGAAAAGCAGTTGGACAATGATTTACTAGCCTTAATAAATGCGAATTATTTACCAGCATATTTAGCCGATATCCCAACGAGGTTGAAGGCAATAGCCTCAGAATTTCCTAAGGCAAATACGGATGCAAAAGCGATTCGGCTTGGTGGAGGAACTGACCTATATGTACAGCGTCCAAACGAAATGTACGAAGCGGATATTAATCCAGTATTCTCCCGACCCGATATGCGAGAAATCAAAATCGAAAACGGTGTTTGCACTTTTGGTGCTGCATTGACCATGGGCGACCTTTATCATTCTCCAACTTTCCAAAAGGCATTGCCAAATTCCGACTACTTATTTAGGCTGCTTTCTTCTACCCAAATTAGAAACATGGCCACCATTGGAGGGAATCTTGTAAATGCCAGCCCGATTGGAGATTTTACGATATTACTGCTTGGACTCAATGCTGCCATAGAATTGCGGAAAGAAAGGGATAGCAGATGGATTGATTTAAAGGACTTCTACTTAGACTATAAGAAGATGGACTTGCAGGAAGGGGAATACCTAATGAACATTCGTTTCCAGCTACCCGAAAACCCGGGGCATTTTTATTTCGATAAAATTAGTCAAAGGAAATACTTGGATATAGCAGGGGTAAACTCTGCAATGACTCTCCGCTTGGAAGAGGATAAGACAATTGCAGAAATGCATTTGTCTGCAGGTGGCGTAGGACCCATCCCACAATACTTGACGAAAACGATCGAGTCTATGCTGGGACAGCAGTTGACGGAAACCCTATTGGATAAAGCCTTACAGGTATTGCAATCGGAAATAAGTCCGATCAGCGATGCGAGGGGCTCAGCGGATTACAAGCGAATGGCCCTACGTCAATTGGTGATTGCCCATTTCTTAAAAGTGGATGAAAACATTTATCCAGTAGAAAAATTGATTGGAGCATGAATAGGAAGATGAGCGATAAAGAACGGAAATTGAACATCGACGCTGCCTTCCATGTTACGGGACGAACGAAGTATCTAGATGATTTACCCGAGTGGCAAGGAACCCTTTTTGCGAAGGTGTTTTACGCTCCAAAAGCGCATGGAGAAATCACTAAATTGGATTACACCAAGGCTGCTCAGTCCGACGGAGTTTTTCGCATACTATCCTACAAAGACATTCCCGGGGAAAATCAAATTGGGGGCATCATTCCCGATGAACCCTTATTGGCAGAAACGGAATTACATTTTATTGGTCAGCCCATTTTGCTAATATTAGCTGACTCAGAGCTTCAAGCCGAAAAGGCTAAATCTTTAGTGGAGATTGAAATAAAAGAGAAGGAAGTCATTGTTGATCCAAAGGAAGCCTTTGAAAAAGGGGAGTTGCTCCATGCTTCCAGGACTTTTACCTTAGGAGATACCAATGCCGCTTTTGAAGACTGCGCGCATGTTTTTTCGGGTGAAGTAGCTTCTGGTGGACAAGAGCATTTGTACTTGGAAACCCAAGGAGCTTATGCCTTTCCGCAGAATAGAGGCAGCATTGTCGTGCACAGTTCTACGCAAGGGCCAACGGCAGTGCAGCGTACTTGTGCGCGCATATTGGGTGTCTCGATGAACCAAGTGGAAGTGGATGTGAACCGCATCGGTGGAGGATTTGGGGGTAAAGAAGATCAAGCAAGTCCTTGGGCAGCAATGGTTGCGCTCGCTGCATTTGTAACGGGCCGACCCGTTAAGTATATCCTGAGCCGCCACGAAGATTTGCAAATGACCGGCAAACGGCATCCTTACAAAAGTGAGTATAAAATTGGCTTTGATGAGGATTTGAAAATAAAAGCCTACGAAGCTACCTTTTACCAAAATGGAGGAGCAGCTGCCGATCTATCGCCGGCGGTCATGGAAAGGACTTTGTTCCACGCGACAAACAGCTACAGCGTTCCCAATGTATCGGTGACCGCACATGGTTGCAAGACGAATTTACCGCCGAATACAGCCTTTCGAGGCTTCGGTGGTCCGCAAGGAATGTTCGTAATTGAATCGGCCTTGCACAATGCTGCGCGGAAACTAGGCTTGCCTTTTCATCAACTCCAAGAGCGCAATTTATTGATCGAAGGGATGGAATTTTCCTATGGACAAATTGTGGCGGAGGCCAAGGCCGTCGACTGTTGGGATCAGGCCAAAAGGCAATATGATTTAAGCCGTTGGGAAAGGGAGGTAGAGACATTTAATGCTAAAAACAAATACCAAAAGAAAGGATTGTCCTTGATGCCTGTTTGCTTTGGAATTTCATTTACGAACACACCCATGAATCAAGCTCGTGCTTTAGTGCACGTGTACAGTGATGGAAGTGTAGGGGTCAGCACTGGCGCCGTAGAGATGGGACAAGGGGTGAATACCAAAATGGTGCAGGTAGCTGCCCATGCATTCGGTATAGATAGTCAAAGAATAAAACTAGAAAACACCAATACCACTAGGGTAGCGAATACTTCCCCTTCTGCTGCAAGTGCAACTGCCGATTTGAACGGTAAAGCCTTGCAAGATGCTTGCAATCAAATCAAAGATCGATTTACAGCTTTTATTAAAAGAGCACTGCAATTGAAAGCTGAGGACCTTGTTGGATTTAAAGAAGAACAAGTATTTATTAACAATAAAAAAGTAGACTGGCCTTGGGAAGATTTGGTCAACAAAGCATTTCTCGCGCGGGAGAATCTTTCGGCGAAAGGACATTATGCTACACCTAAGATTCACTTCGATAAAAGCAAGGAGAAAGGTCACCCATTTGCCTACCACGTTTATGGTACAGCAATAACGGAAGTGACGGTAGATTGTCTCCGAGGCATATATCATTTTGATGCCGTACGCTTAGTACATGATTTTGGATCGAGTATGAATCCAGGGGTAGACTTGGGGCAGATCGAAGGAGGCTTGGTGCAGGGAATGGGCTGGATGACCCTTGAAGATTTAGTGTACAATGAAAAAGGAGAATTGAAATCAGGGACTTTAGCTACTTACAAAATACCCGACGCTAACTATGCTCCAGATGTGATTGATGTGCAATTCTTGGAAACAGATGGCCACGATTTGGCGATTTTGAAATCGAAGGCGGTGGGAGAACCGCCTTTAATGTATGGCATTGGAGCTTACTTTGCTTTGACCAATGCAGTTCTGGCCTTTAATCCGAATGCGAACTTGACTTACGAAGCCCCAATGACTACTGAAAAGCTCTTAATGGCCCTTTATTCATAACAAAGCATGAGTAAAACCCTCTCTATATATTGCAGTCGAACATGGATCGACGGGCAGTTGCTCCCTGCGACCATTAAGCTGAAAGCGGGAAGAATTGCTGATATCCGAATCGGGCAAAAAGGCAATGCTGTGATGGATCATGATTTCGGTAACTCGGTTTTGATGCCTGGAGTAATCGACCCACATGTTCATATTAATGAACCTGGTCGCACCCACTGGGAAGGCTTTGAAACGGCAACGGCAGCAGCGGCAGCAGGCGGAATTACCACCCTCGTGGATATGCCTTTGAATTCTTCCCCTGTGACGCTTGATAATAAGGCGCTTCAAGTGAAGCTTCAAGCTGCAACTGATAAGCTACGGGTAAACTGTGCTTTCTATGCAGGCGCGATCGACGACGATTGGTCGAGATTGAACACCGCTATAAAAGGGGGGTGTATAGGCGTAAAGGTGTTCTTAACGCATTCAGGCATTGATGAGTTTCCCAATATTTCCTTGCAGGATTTAGACAGCATCATGGAGAAATTGGCTGCCTCTTCCTTGCCGCTTTTAGCCCATTGCGAATTGGATAGTCCTTTAGTAGATTCACCGCTACAAGCAAATCCAAAATCTTATAAGGCTTATTTAGCCTCTCGACCAAGAGCTTGGGAAAATGATGCGATAAAGCAATTGATTGCGCTCTGTCGCAAGCACAATTGTCGAACGCACATTGTGCATTTGTCTTCTAGTGATTCCATCGAGCAGATCAGAAAGGCCAAGGACGACGGACTCCCAATAAGCGTAGAAACTTGTCCGCATTATCTCTTATTTTCTGCCGAGGAAATCGAAGATGGAAATACCTTATATAAATGTGCTCCGCCTATTAGAGAAAGAGCGAACAATGATTTATTGATTCAAGCGCTTCAAGAGAACTTGATCGACTTTATCTGTACCGATCATTCTCCAGCTCCTCCAGAAGTGAAAGGTTTGGAGACGGGCAATTTTGCTACTGCTTGGGGAGGAATCGCTGGACTACAATTTCTGTTGCCAGCGACATGGACGGCAGTCAAAGAGACTGTGCGTTTGGAAGCCTTTATTCCTTTATTGACAGAAAAGCCCGCTGCTTTTTTAGGATTAGGAAGTAGTAAAGGGAGAATAGAACTGGGTTACGATGCCGATTTGGTGATTTGGAATCCAGAAGAGGAGTTTGAAGTACAAAAGGCTGATATTTGGCATAAGCATCGTCCTTCTCCTTATGTAGGGATGCAATTGGCAGGTCCAACCGTGGCTACCTTTGTAAATGGAGCTTGCTGTTTTGATTCCGATGGACACTCGGCAGAAAAATACGGTAAACTCTTGCTCAAAAAAAGCAATGATAAAGGCTCGACCTTAGGTAGAGATTCGTTTAATAAAAACTGAAAGTAGAAATTAAAGATGGGCTTTATGTCGCTGATATTTGTGATTGTTTTAGTGGTGGTGCTACTGCTAATCGCATCCTTAAGTGGATCGATTGGAGACTTGTACCACAGCTTAAGAAAACAACACGAAGATGGATCTGCAGAGAAAGAGGAAAAGGCATTGGACTGGGCAAAAACGCTCAGTAATACCGCCCGAGCCTTTATTATTCTATTAATTCCACTGGCTTTTTACTTTGTATTAAAAGACACCATCTATATGGGGCACTATCAAGAGTGGCTCAATATGATCGTGCGCTGGTTCCACATTACCATTGGTATTGCATGGATTGGAGCTTCCTTTTACTTCGTTTTCTTAGAGAATTCCTTGAATCGAACGAAGGGTTTACGCGATGAATTGGCAGGAAATCTATGGGCCGTTCACGGTGGTGGTTTTTATTATGTAGAGAAATACAAGATTGCTCCAAAGGTAATTCCACGAGAATTGCACTGGTTCAAGTACGAGGCTTATTTTACTTGGATTTCTGGAATTACCCTTTTATTTATTGTCTACTATTTTCAAGCAGAATCCATGCTGGTTGACAAAACGGTGTTGGATATACATCCTTACTTGGCCATCACGATTGGCTTGGTGTCTTTGTTTGCAGGTTGGGTGATTTACGATTTAATGTCGCGAACTCCGCTCTTGAAAAAGCCGATGTGGTTTGGGATTGTTGGTTTTATTATTTTGATGTGTTTTGCCTATTTCTACACTTGTGTCTTTAGTGCAAGAGCGGCTTACATCCATTTCGGTGCTTTGATAGGAACCATGATGGTGGGGAATGTTTTCTTCGTGATCATCCCTGCTCAAAAGGCAATGGTAAAAGCAGCCACTGAAGGCGGACATTTAGATCCATGGTTGGGGAAACACGCAGGATTACGTTCCTATCACAACAACTACTTTACCTTACCGGTTTTGTTTGTAATGATTAGTAACCACTTTCCTAGCACTTTTGGTTACGAGCAACCTTGGTTTATTTTGGGCTTAATTACCTTGGGAAGTGCTGGTGTAAAGCACTATTTAAATCTTAATGAAAAAGGGGAGAAGTCGGTTTGGGTGATGCCCATTTCGGTGGCAATTTTATGTGGAGCGGCGTTTATTAGTGCTCCAGAAAATCCTACGGGAAGCTGTGAGGACGAGGTGGCGTTTTCGGCAGTTTATAACATCATAAATACACGTTGTACCCAATGCCATTCAAGTTCTCCAACCGATTTGACCTATACATCTCCTCCCAATGGAGTAAAATACGACACGGCCGAGGAGATTAAAGTAATGTCGGAAAAAATTATGCAGCGCGTGGTGATTACCAAGACGATGCCACAGAATAATATCACTGGAATGCTGCCAGAAGAAAGAGAATTGATTCGATGCTGGATCGAGCAAGGCTCTAATATTGATGCGGGTGTAGTAGCCCCAGTAACTCCAGTGACAAGCAGTTTTAAACATGAACATTGATGCATTTAACGGCTTAGAAAACCGGAAAGATTTGTTAACGAGATGTTGCGGCTCTAGTAAATGGGTCGACGCTATTGACCAAGGAGCTCCTTACGAGGAAGAAGAATTGCTTTTTCAAAAGGTGTTAAAGACTTGGTTTGAGGACTGTTCGGAAAATGATTTTTTGGAAGCCTTTCAGCATCATCCTAAAATAGGGAACATCGATTCTTTGCGAGAAAAATTCGCGAACACAAAGGGTTGGGCAGGTAACGAGCAAGCAGGAGTAAATGCGGCTAGTGAGGAAATTCTCGAAAAACTCGCAGCGGTTAATGACGCCTACGAAGATAAATTCGGTTTCATTTTTATCGTTTGCGCTACAGGGAAGTCGGCCCGAGAAATGTTGCAACTTGCTTCGACGCGCTTAGCACATAGCAAAGAAGAAGAAATGAAAATCGCCGCTTCTGAGCAGTTTAAAATAACCCTTTTGCGTTTGCAAAAAGCATTGGATTTGGAGTACCCTCGTTGGTCGGAGGTAAGTCAAGTTACCACGCATGTACTCGATACTTCTCTAGGAAAGCCGGGAGAAGGAATGTGCATAAAACTGAAAGCTAAAACGGGTGCAACGATTGCCGTAGGAATTACCAATAAGGACGGAAGAATTGCAGACCTTTTACCGCCTGGTATTGAATTGGAGCCCGATGAATACCAAATGCATTTTTATACTGGCGACTACTACGAATTAAATGGTCAAAAAGGTTTTTATCCTTCAGTACCCATTAATTTTGAAACTTTTGATAAAACGCATTACCACGTGCCTTTATTAATAAATCCATTTGGGTATTCTACCTATCGAGGTAGCTAGGAGTATTCGTATTTGCTTTTTAGGCAAATAAATAAAAGTAAGGAAGAGAAAAAAGAGAAAATGAAAACGAGTATAAATATATCCGACAAGGATGCTGTCTTTGGGAAATTGCAAAAGGCAAATCTAGATTTTAGAGAAATCTATCCGGGCGATCGCGAAGACCGTCAGCCTGTCCATACTGTTTATGGCGGAGCAAATTTATTTAATGCAGATATTGCTCAGAAGATGGGTGAAAAAGCACTCAAAGCATTATTGACTTACGCTCCAAATTTTGCGGAATTCGGAAGAGCGTTTGAATTAAAAGGGCACGAAACTTTACCAAAAGGAGAGCAAGCTACTTTGGTTTTGAGTGAAAAGTTGCAAGCCTTATCTGAAGAAGAAAAACGGAAGCATCCTGCCTATTTGTCTTTTGAG
>CALFBW010000188.1 GCA_937951415.1 uncultured Chitinophagales bacterium
GATCCCAATTGTGATGATGGGAATTGTGCGAATGGAGTAGAAACTTGGGACGGCTGTAATTGCCAGCCTGGTATTGCTCCAGTAGACCCAGGCTGTGACGATGGAGATTGTACAAACGGCATCGAAATTTGGGACGGCTGCAATTGCCAAGCAGGAACTCCTCCGACAGATCCAGGTTGTGACGATGGAATTTGCTCCAATGGTCTCGAAACTTGGGATGGCTGCGACTGTATACCGGGAACTCCACCTGTTGATCCAAGTGACAATGATTGTGTTTGGCCAGGGGATGCCAACTACGATGGTGTAGCCGATAATGAAGATATGCTTTTTGTTGCTGCCGCTTTTAATACCGAAGGTCCCGCTCGAATCAATCCTTCAAGTGATTGGAACTCTTATGCCGCGGAAAATTGGGAATTAAAGCTTGGAGAAGACGATATTGACGCTAAGCACAGCGATTGCAATGGAGATGGAATTATCAACACAGGCGATCTTGCCCCTATTATCGCAAACTATGGACTAACGCATGAAAAAGGAACAGGAGCAGCTGATGGTGCTCCGATTGTGCTAGGAGATCCCGTTTGGATGGAAGCAAATTACTGCTTTCCCTTGCTAATCAATCCTGAAGGTGAAGCCCTTGAATTAAGTGGACTCGCTTTATCACTTAATTTTTCGTCAGCCAATTTACCCTCAGATTACAGTGCTACTTGGATAGACTGGGATGAAGACTCTTGGTTTCTAAGCAATAGCCAATTTCTGGAATTGGATTATCTCTGGACTTCGGAAGATCAATTAGATGTCGCTGCCGCAAGAACGGACGGTCAATCAGTTTCTGGTAATGGTCAAATTGCCCAATGGTGTTTTAGCATGGATGAAAGTATTTATGAAGAAGATGTCACAGGGAGTATCTCTGCCGCAAAAGCAGTGAACAATACTTTGCAGGATGTTCCCCTTGCTTTTGAAGATGCAGGAACAGGACTGTCAGAAATAAATGGTTTCGATTTTTCGATTCATCCCAATCCTTGCGAGGAATTCTTGATCCTTAGCAGCGATCATTTTTCCAAGGCAGCTAATTTTAAAATCATAAATCTCACAGGAGCCATAGTGATGGAAGGAAAACTAGAAGGAGCAAGTACAAAGATTGTGATAGATGAGCTTCCTGAAGGCATGTATTATGTTCAATGTCAAGGACAACAAAAGGCCTTTTTGATCGTGAAATAAATAAGTATTGCCTAATAAATGAGAACGCACTAATGCAGATGGGAGAGCAAGCCTCTGCGGCGCGATTCTTGAGGCAAGCATGCAAGGGAGCCAAAGATGCCCGATTGACAACAATTCTAGGGCTGGTATGTTACTTTTGCACTTTAAATAGTTAGATCATGAGAAAATCACACATTGGGATTTTGATAGCTATTGCGCTTGGAATGTTATTCATCATCGGAACAGCTGGAGATTTTAGCCAGTTCACCGATTTTGAAACAGCCCAAAAGCATCCCGATCAAATTTATCAAATCATCGGCAAGTTGAACCTCGATAAAGATCGTTACTACGATCCAGTGAAGGATCCTAACTATTTCAGTTTCTATTTGGAAGATCGCGAAGGAGACGAACGCAAAGTTGTGTTCAATGGTGCCCCACCCACCGATTTCGATCGCTCGGAAGATGTCGTTTTGCAAGGCAAAATGGTAGGAGAAGAGTTCATCGCCAACAAGATTCTTCTAAAATGCCCTTCAAAGTATGAAGATGGCAAAATGGAAGAAACGACTTTTGAAGCAGGGGCTTAAGAGCAGCTATACCGAATGGAGGTAAATTACATTGGAGAACATCTCTGGCCCGGACGAATTGGGCATTTTTTAGCCATTTTGAGCATGATATCGGCCTTAGTGGCTGCTATATCGTACTTCATACAGGAGCAATACTGCCTGAAAGATTCACTTGTTGAAGAAGATCGATCTTGGTTGCGCTTGGCCCGTGGAGCTTTCGCTATTCACGGAATGAGTGTACTGGGAATTGTAGTAGTACTGTTTTCTATGATCTTCAATCAGTACTGGGAATACCAATACGTTTACCAGCATTCCAGTTCAGAACTTCCCGTCTATTACATGATTTCCTGCTTCTGGGAAGGGCAGGAGGGCAGCTTTTTGCTTTGGTCCTTTTGGCATGCCGTCCTAGGTCTTTTCGTAATCGGTTTCGCTAAAAAGTGGGAGTCGCCAGTAATGGCAGTCATCATGATTACGCAGGTTTTTCTGGGAGCAATGCTCATCGGTATTTATTTCTTTGGCTATAAAATAGGCTCTAGTCCCTTTATCTTAATGAGGGATTACAATCCTGCAATGCCTGTTTTTGCAAGAGCAAACTATCTAGCATTTATTCAAGACGGTTCCGGCTTAAACCCATTGTTACAGAACTACTGGATGGTGATTCATCCACCCGTTCTATTCCTAGGATTTGCAGCAACCATTTTGCCATTTGCCTACTCCATTGCTGGCTTGTGGAAAGGGGAGTTTGGGAGAGATTGGACCATGCCTACTTTAAAATGGAGTATTTTTTCCACGGCGATGTTGGGCATCGGAATCATGATGGGAGGAGCATGGGCCTATGAATCTTTGAGCTTTGGAGGCTATTGGGCTTGGGACCCTGTAGAAAATGCTTCGCTTGTCCCTTGGATCATTTCCATTTGTGGTTTGCACACACTTTTGGCCTACAAAAGCTCTAAGCACAGTTTGAAAACAACGGTCGTCTTTTTCTTATTGACCTTCTTGTTAATTTTATATTCTACTTTCTTGACGCGTTCGGGAATTTTGGGAGACACTTCCGTTCATGCCTTTACTGATTTGGGAATGTCTGGGCAACTCTTGGTCTTCTTGTTGAGTTTCGTAGCCTTGTCCTTCATCATGTTCTTTGTGCGAATAGGATCAATGCCAGAACCCAAGAAAGAAGAGTCTTCTTACTCTCGGGAGTTTTGGTTGTTTCTTGGATCTTTGGTCATGCTATTAATGGCACTCATCGTGATTTTACACACTTCTTGGCCAGTAATAAATAAGATTACAGGAGGAGAACGGGTACTTGTTGATCCCGTCAGTTTTTACAATGCGAGACTGATCTGGTTTTCTTGCTTAGTCTTGATTTTAGCCACCCTAGGGCAATTTTTAAGGTACAACAGTTCCAATAGAAAAGCATGGATGAAATTGATTCCCGTGGCTGTAGCTTCGCTCATCTTGACAGGCTTTTTCTGCTGGAACTTTGAATTTCCATTTATCATAGAAATAAATGTTTTTGGAGCAACACTGCCATTTATTTCACCCTTCATCATTTTAATGTTTGCCTCGCTTTTTGCAGTCTTCGGAAACCTAGCATACATCACCGCAGTCCTCCGAGGCAATTTGCGTATTTCGGGAGGTGCTGTAGCACACATAGGCTTCGCACTCATGATGCTGGGCGTCTTAATCTCTTCCGGAAAAAAAGACGTGATTTCCATTAATAAAATGGACTTGGACTATGGAGACGATTTTTCGGCCGAAGCAAAGCGCGAAAACATTTATTTGCCAAAAGGTCAAGCTGTGCAAATGGGAGACTATTGGGTAACCTACGAGTCGGACGAAAAATCGGGAGTCGATACTTATTACAAGATTAAATACGAACGAAAAGAAAAAAGAAACGATACGGCAAAAGAATCTTTTAGTCTTTATCCGTATTCTCAAGTGAATCCGCAAATGGGGTTAATTTCGAATCCAGATACCAAGCACTATTGGTCACACGATGTCTTTACCCACGTTTCTTCCATCCCAAACAGAGATGCAGAGGCAGCCACGGAAGTGCTCAGCGAATTCGAAATTGGGATCGGTGATTCTGCGGTTACGGATAGAAATATCTACATCGTCGAAAGCTTGATCCGCGATCCGCAAATGATCAATTTTATTCCACAAGAAGGAGACATTGCAGTAGCTGCAAAAATAAGAGTAGTAAATCTTACGGGTTCATTTAATGCAG
The DNA here is from genome assembly GCA_937951415.1 of uncultured Chitinophagales bacterium. Classification (GTDB taxonomy): domain Bacteria; phylum Bacteroidota; class Bacteroidia; order Chitinophagales; family UBA2359; genus CALFBW01. The sequence goes on from CALFBW010000188.1 coordinate 3,988, forward strand.
AACCGATTTATTATGTTCGAGGATCACAAGAAAATTCTGTTCCTGCTGAAGTGGCAGATATTGGCGTTAAAATCACCTTCGATAAAATACTTCCTGCGGAAGGAAAGCTGAAGTTGTCAGTGGTAGAAGAGGATCGCCTAGAGGACTTTGTGATTTTGAAAGCGATGGTGTTCCCATACATTTCAGTGCTTTGGATTGGAACATTACTCCTTGCCATCGGTTTCTTTATGAGTTTATTTCAACGAAGAAGAGAAGGCAATAGAATGCCAAAGCAAAAAGATGTACAGGCTGCTTAGTAATTCTCCTAAAAGTTTTAATCTAGCTATCAATGGGAAAGTATATTTTCGAATCCGAACGATTAGGATTTAGAAACTGGTTGGAAAAAGACTTTCAGGAATTTGCCACAATGAATGCAGATCCAGAAGTGATGAAACATTTTGAAAAGACATTGAGTCAAGAAGAATCGGTTTCTAGTTATGTAAATCTAAAAGATCATATCGATACCTATGGATTTGGTTACTTTGCGGTCGATCGATTGGATACAGGAGAATTTATTGGATTTATTGGCTTAAAA
>CALFBW010000189.1 GCA_937951415.1 uncultured Chitinophagales bacterium
AAAATCAGTACATAAACATTTACCAAGGCTACTAAAAAGCTACTAATTTCTGTTCGAAGGTTTTTATCTCTAGAATAATAAGGCAAATTTAAATAGGCAATATCATCTCCTTTCTTGTCGTGAATGACAATATATGAAGAAAGGAAATTCAGTCCACCAATGGATTCACTTTGAATAAATCCTCGCTCATATTCCTTATTGAATTTATGAAAAGCAGCAGCGTTCATCTGACTAGACAAAATACCACTCTCGAATACTACTGGCAAAGAAGTTCCTAGCAATTTTCCATTTAAATCGAACAAATTAACGCTCATGGAATGAATCTCAGATACATCACCCACCAAAGCATTCATTGCATATTGATTCGGCCAATTCTCCGTTTGTTCAAATTGCGAAAATTCAAACTCTAGAGAAGCTCGAATTTCTTTCTGTTTTTGCAATAAATCTCTCTGCAGGTTTTCTCTAAATCGAAATGTGAAGAACAAAATGGTAATCAAACCAATGGCAAAGAATGAAGTGAAAATAATGCCCAAGATGGTAGAATTAATTCTTCTTTTAAGACTAGAATAAAAGAGTTCATACATCAAGGTATGACGACCCTCACTGCTTAGCAAAGACTTAAGTACGATATAAAAGAAGACTAGCACCGACAGGAAAAAGAAAACATAGGAGAAAAGAGAAAGCATTTCCAAGAGGGATTTATTCTTCTTAGAAATCACAATAGTACTCCCATTGCCCAAATTCTCGATATAGTGATTCATCCGCTCTATAGAAAGAAAACGTTTTTGCTCACTAATTTTAAATTTATTAGGTAAAAAAGCGGGATAAGCAAAACTTCCTCCATGCGACTCCAATGCTCCTATTTCATTGTAGACGGCAAAATCATAACTATCGGCGGCTTCAAAAGCTCTATACTTATCTTCCACCACTAGCTCCGGATAAACATTGGATTTATTAGGATCACTCTCGTGAAATTCGAGCACAACAAAACCCAAGATTCCAGCTAAAGAGCCATCTTCTCGATCAGCAAAAATGGGTAAACGAGCAAGGTAACTATAAGGGCCTGCGGGATTCGCAATTTTCCACAAATAGTCATTCTTAGTATCTACCCCATGCTGGTCTATTCGCTCCCGCACATCGGCTAATGTTTGCCTATTATTTACTTGAAGCGGGGTATCATTTCGATAATAAAAATTAATGTCAATGTTAAACTGGCTGAAATAATTCGAAAAATATTTGGTCTTAAGTCGCTTGATAATCGAAGACAAAGGAATCATCGGATTGTGAAACGCCATTTTTATTATTGGATCATCCAAAATCGCGATGTCATCGAATTCTTCTTCTAAATTTTTATTATCAACTCTTGACAATTCATTGGCCAACTCTACGCGAATCTCTCGTTCCTTTTCAAAAGACATGCTATTGACAAGAAAGGTCGTGAAGGAGGAAAAGAAAAACACCCAAAACACAAAACCTCTGAAATTCCATATTTTATTCGTGATCTCGTTCAAGAAAGGAACTGCACAAGCAAATCCTAAAATGACCAAACAAATGAGCAAAGTAGACCCATTTATTGTGAAAAAGACTTGTACAAATAAAAAGGCGATAAGAACAGGAATTGCAACTTGAAGCCGTTGTCGTAAGCTTAGTTGTAAATCTTCAGCAGCAGGAAGCAACTTTATACTTAAATAGAACAATGCAATGAAGACCAGCACGATAGAAAGAACTACCGAAAATGTACCTGAATTGAAATTGAGAAAATCGGCTAGTCGGAAATTTGCTCCAGTAGTTAATAATACATCGCGAAGAATCAGCACTGAAGTATAAACGGCTGCCAATAGGATTACCAACAAAAGCCCAAAATGAAAGGAGGGCATCCACGACTTTCGGTCCTCTTCTCCATATCTAAATGGAATGAAATAGTAAACGTAAACGGTACCTCCTAAGAGTGCAATGATGTTCAGAAGCAAGTCGCCTATACTACCAAAGGAGGTGGCATAAGCGCCTTCTCCATCAAAAATCGAAAAGTTGGTGGTATCCAGCGGAAAGCCCAAATAATGAATGATCGCTCTAAATCCGAGCAAGGCACTGACCAAGAATATCAAGCCCCAAGTAGCTCGTCCTGCTTGAGCCATAACGATGGCTATTCCGAAGAGCATTAAAAGAATCAATACACTCGTAAGCAGCTGCAAATATTGCTGCAGCTGATTGAAACCTTGGGTCGGGGAATAGGAATTCCTATACAGAAATAGCTCTCCATCTCCAGCACTGTTCTTCAAAGCCACTGCGCCTTCATGAAATTCGGTGTCGAATCGAAAATTGGATGAAATACCTAATTCTGGAACACATTCGTTTTTCAAGTACCGGTTCTCCGAACTTCCATAATCCGATTGCAATCGGTAAAGAGCAACGAAAGTAGGTTTTTCATAAATGCTACTGGTCATGTGAATTGGTTGATTCACGACCATGTAATAGCCGTTTCGCAGTTTACGAAAGCTCTTTTTCGGTGGAATTGTATTTGGTGCGTAGGGCAATAAGGTCTGCTCGTTGGAGCTCCAGAAGACCAAATTCTCTCTTTCAAAAAGCAGCAACTCGAAAGGCAATTCTTCAATCTTGTCCAGGTCTTCTTGTAACTGCCTATTCTCTAGTAAGCGAACAATCGTACTGTCTTTGCTATTGGTTAATAAATAGAAGGATTTCTCCACTTGCTTCAGTCTGTCCTGAACTTGCTGAAGAACATCTTCAGGCTTCTCCAAATGGACAAATCGATACTGGGCAAATACCAATCCCAAGAGCAGTAAGACTGCCGCTCCAAGCACGCTTAAGTATTTGGTATTACGATTCAAGAGAGGATTCTGACTATTGGATTAGAAGAACATCCTTTTAGCCCATATATAGTGCCAGTTTCCGAAACAATCAAGTGATATAGTTAGTCGTTTGTACCTCCTCTGTTCAATCAATGGAAAGCGCAAGATAGAAAGCACTGAAAAGGAGGACTTTAGGCTGTTTGAACAAGAATAAACAAAGCCCCTCTCACGCAGATATTTTTTCTTAAAATCTATAAGAAAACTGTATCGCTGAGTTCAGTGATTTATGACCAAAAGTTCCAGCTTTGAATGCTTGAAGGTCACTGCCTGGTTGGTATTTACCAGCTGATTCGATGTCATTTAGTAATTGCACACGATCAGCTCCTCGCTTGAGTTGAAAAGCCAGGTCAATCATCAGTTTTTCCTTAAAATAGTAAGAAGCTCCCCAGCTAAAACCAATTCTTCTTGTACTCATGGGAAGCGGATGAAAAGATCCTTTCAAAATGGAAGCATTTCTGACCTCAATTCCCGTTCGCAACTGCAATCGGCTAAAAACCGCATACTCTAAACCAAACCTGTTTACCCATTCGTTTGTTCTTGCAACTGCATTCCAAGCAAGAGCTGGACTCTGCTGCTCGATCGGAATCTCAAGGAATTCATGCGTTGCGCTCCTCCAGTCGACAAAACCAGTTTCGAAAGAAACCGAAATGCCAGGATTTAGCAAGCAGTTGATGCCCAGATTCCAACTAGCGGGTGTAGACATATTGAGTGATAAATCATAAAATTCAGGACCATTGGAGCCTGAGGCCTCCAAACTCCCTGTAGCGTTGCGCATAGAATTTGAAGAACGGTAGTTGAATCCCAATTGAACCACATCGCTGGGCTGCCAGAAAAAGCCAAAGTTCCATGCAATTCCATAGGCATCTGCCTCTAGTTCTTCACTTGAAATTGTAGCCTGTTGTAAGTCGGTTTCGGCATAGGTCCAGCTAAGGCTAGATCTTCCTAAAACAAGTCCTAATCCAACACCCAACTTGTCCGTTAATCGATAAGAAAATGTGGGTTGAAGACTTAGAGAAGCATATCGATAATCTTGTTGCTGTTCTAGCCCATTATCTAGGTAATTGAATGCGTAATCGCCTACAAAGGGATGATACACACCCAATCCTATCTTCCAAGGACTATCAACACTTAAAGACCACATTCCAAAGAGATGCCCCAATTGAGACGAGGAAGAAGGCACCGTATTTATTACTTGTCCTGCAACATTGCTGGCTTTATCTTCCTCTCTGAACAAACCAAATCCTACTTGAACGCCATTGGCTTGTACCGAAGAAAGTGCTCCAGGATTGAAGTATATGCTAGATACATCTGGAATTGTACTTATACCTATGGAAGCCATTCCCATTTGTCGAACACCTGGGTGGTAAAGATCAAAACCCTGAGCTGTAAGACTAACAGCACTTAAGAAGAATAAAATGGAAAAAATCCATCTAGTCATAGCTTTACATTGTATCCCAAAGCTAGTCATTTCCGTACAAGAGAGTAGATTCTCCAAGCATTATCTTTTGATTGTTGCTAAAGACTTTTTACCTTGTATACTGCCGTATCTTTATAGAAAACCTAGAAGTGCTTAGACTTACTTTTTTCCTATTATGCTTCAGTTGGATGGACTTTTCCTCTTCAGTGATAGCACAAGAAATCGACAGTTTAACACTGAAAGTCGATGAATTATCTGATCGCATGGACAGCCTTATAGCTTCTTCCCGAGTAGATAAAGTAGTGAAACCTGATACGCTGATTCCAGTTCACCTCAGCCTGCCTTCCTTTGACAAATTCTGCACGGAATATCTAAAAGCACATTGGAAAATGCATCCAGGATCAGCATCCTATAATGGTTTTGATAAATATGATTCACTGATCGATTTGCCAAATGCTGCCGCTCGGGCGAAAAAAGCGGAGTTCTATCATACTTGGCTGGACTCTCTCCATTTGTACCGCACTGAGCTTCTCTTGGAAGATCAGCGAACTGACTTCTATTTATTAGAAAATGAGCTTCAAAAGCGTCTTTGGTCATTTGAAGAATTGAGGGAATTTGAATGGCAAGCGGTTCATGGTTTGGCTGGTCGCGTGGATGTACTTCTCAATCGAGACAAAGATATTTCCGAAAAAGCTCGCGACATCTATGAGTTGCTCGCTGGAATACCCTCCTATTTTCGAGCGGCAAAAAAAGATCTGGTAAATCCATCTTTAGAGCATACGCAATTAGCTCTTTTGCGTTTGGAAAGCTCATTTGATATTTATGAGGAAAAGCTTCCTCAATTTCTTTTGGAATTAGAAAAAGATGAACGTCCTCTTTCGAAAATGTTGGTAGAAAAAATGCCTGCAAAAATTGATGCGGTTATTCAAGCACGCCAGCAATACATTGATTTTCTGAAAAACGATGTCACAGTGTCGCTCATGGGAAAAACGGATAGAAAGAGCTTTCGCTTAGGTGCAGAACAATATGAGAAAAAATTTGGGCTGGAGTTAAACAGTAGCTACACAGCGGGAGAGCTTTTTGATATTGGTCTTTTGAACAAGGCTAAAATTCATGAAAAAATGAAGGCTTTGACGCAGGAAATGTGGCCTATTTATTTTAACGAAGAATTGCCTTTTGTGAATTTAGAAGACATCCGTCTACTCATTTCTAAAATTTCGGAAAACCACTGTTCTCGACAAAACTACGTAGATAAAATACGCTCGGAAATCCCTGCTTTGGAGGCTTTCGTGATTGAAAAAGACCTAATTACTCTTGATCCCGATAAACCCTTACTGGTAAGAGAGACTCCGAGTTATATGAGAGGCATTGCAGGTGTTAGTATTTCTGCTCCGGGGCCTTATGAAAAAATGCGTCCTACTTATTACAATGTAACTCCATTGGATCATTACGATGCCGAAGAAGCGGAAAGTTATCTAAGAGAATACAACGATTATATCCTTCAGATCTTGAACATTCATGAAGCAGTTCCAGGCCACTATACCCAATTAGTCTATGCCAATGAATCTCCTAGTTTAGTAAAGAGCATTTTCGGAAATTCGGCGATGATTGAAGGATGGGCTTGCTATGTTGAGCGCATGATGTTAGAAGAGGGCTATGGTAATAACAGTCCAGAAATGTGGCTGATGTACTATAAGTGGAATCTTCGAGAACTCTGCAATCTTCTGATAGATGTGGGAGTGCACACGCAAAATCTTTCGAAAGAACAGGTAATGGATTTACTAATAAATGACGCCTTTCAAGAAAGCACAGAAGCGGAAGAAAAATGGAAACGAGTGCAATATACTTCCGTTCAATTATGTAGCTACTATACAGGTCTTATCGAGATTTCAGAATTACGCGAAGATGCGCAAGCAGCCCTAGGGGACAATTTCTCCCTAAAGGAATTTCACGAAGAATTATTAAGCTATGGCAGTGCTCCTATTAAGCACATTAGACGCTTGATGGGTTATTGATTTCTTTTGCATTAAAAAGAGATTAAGATCTTTAGAAGCAACAGATTAACGATAAATCGAATATCTTTCCGAATCCGATACGTCATCATACGTTTCCTAATTTTATTTTTCTTAAAAAAACAATTTAGTCAAAAAAATAGAGGCTAATTGATAAACGAAAATATTTTTTTTTGAATTTACAGATCGCCTCAAATAAAGGCTAATCCAAGGAATAGCAACTACAAGCAATAGGGCGATATGCAACAAGTCGCTCAATAACGAATTCAAGATAGAATACAGAGGGGTTTAAGTGATTATATCCTATTACATCTTATGTCTTACTATGCCGTCTTTCGGAAACCAGAAAGAACATAAATAAAGCACGAAGTCGCCGATCAAATACTTACATAGTTTCACCGTCGCATAGCCGAAGTATCTAAATCCTAAATTTAGATACTGCATACAATTGATGAAACGCCTTTAAAATATTTGTTTTTAGATACATAATCGATTCACAATCGCTATTGATAATCAAATCTCAATTCCTCGGGCAATTGACAAACAAGCAGATAAATCAACACTAGTAAGTAAAATTTAACAATAAATTTTTTCACTTTTTTTTGTGAATAAGAAAATTGACTACTACTTTAGAAACAGGGAAGGTAAAGATTCAAGTTTTTTTCTAGCTGTAGGAACCTAGATACACTCCTTATTTTTAAATTTTATTAATTAAAAAAATCCAAAATTATGAGAGGATTTTTATTGTGTGTGGTATGCCTCATCGCCCTCAAGAATAACCTTATTTCGCAAGACTGCGCTAATTTTCAACGTGCGCCATTTTTTCAATATGTTAATACCACAGGTGTCAATTCAAATGTGGTAGAAATTAAATGGAGAAGCGGTTCCAGTAAAGACAATGTCACGCTCGAAGATGAAAACGGAACAGCGATCTCCTTTAACCTAAATCAAGATTATCTTATCGATGATTCTTTCGAGCAAGTAGTACCAGTTCGCAATGTAGTACCTGATGAGGATGTTGTAGCTTGCAATCCTGACGAACCGGACAATCTAACTACATTTGAATATCTATTTTACTACGAAACGGATATTTATGACCACCGTCTAACTTTTGAAATTCCTAGCAATTCACAATTTGTCAATTATGAAATTACAAATGATGAAGGTAATGTTTGCGGCGGAACGATTAGAAATTTGAATGATTCTGACGATCAAGAACTATACATTTTAGGGGATTGCGGTGAGACCAATTGTTCGGCACCCTGCGGAAATTCTACTAAGCTCAATCGAAACTTGATAGCATTAGAAACACTGCTGAATAATGGGGAAACGCCTTACGCTGATATGTTACTTTTGCTAGGTGATCACTCCTATGGCACTTTACTTAGCAGTGATGATGTACCTACCGGAACTTCACTTACTCCGGTGGAGTGTGACGAATCCATTTGCAACTCTTCGTATATCGGAGTTTCTGATGGTCTCGATTGGTCTATGCAGTTTGAATTGTTCAACCCAATGATTGACCACTTGAGACACTCCTACCTCGCAACGACAGTTGGGAATCACGAAAGTGATTATACCTATCATGACGAATTGACTTGTACAAGTCCTACTTATCCCAAGAAATACAATGTAGAAGATTACTTCCACAATTTTAATGGAGGTGATATTGAAAAGGGATACTACTCATTAATGGTGGATGATCTGCACATTATCGTCCTAAATACTGAATTGGGTTCGACGTATTTTCCTGAAACAAGTGGCCTCTCGACAGCACAATTAGAAACTGCGATGATACAGTGGTTTTCAGATGAATTAGACAAAGAAGCAAAATGGAGAGTTGTGACTATGCATCACATGATCCATAGTGCAGGACCAAGACGAAAACGGAACTCCTATTTGTATAACTCTGATTTAGGTTATGAATGTGAACAATTAGTGAACACCTTGGGTTCCATGATAGGTGACCCAAGTAATAATGTTGATCTAGTCTTTTACGGACACAATCATTTTTATGAGCGAAGCTTTTTTGTAGAGGGACACTATCGCTTTAAGCAGCAGGAAGATGCAGGCTTACTTAATGATGGTAATTTGCCAGATGTCTTTGGAGAAAATCCTGTAGACAACATTGATTACATGACACTCTTGTCTGACGGCTGTGGTGGATGTTACCAAGATTACTTGGAAGCGGTCAATTCAGGTACTGTAAACGAATTTTCATTCGAAAATTTTTCGAATGCAGACTTCTATAAGCATGATAATGCGGGCTCCGTTTATGTAATGACAGGAAGTGCTAGTAAAACAGATTCAGATAGCAGCAGTGATCACGATTATTTTAATCATCCCATCATGCGTCCTTTCAGACCAAGTGATATACAAGCTAATTCTTTTGGAGATGGAGGAAGGGCCTTAAACACAATCAACTCTGGATATCTGAATATTCAAGAAAACAAATTAATATACAAGCAAATTGAACCCAGAGCGGCTTACACAGACAATGAAGGCGTATTTCACGAAGAAGGAGGAGAAGTGGTCGATGAATTCACAATTTACAAATGCCCCTCCGAAAGTTTATCCCTAGAAGTCTGCTCGGTCAATGAAAATTTAAACTTAACAGAACTATTTTTTCAAGAGAATGAACCTACTTCCATCCAGTGGAAATTCGGATCGGGAGAGGAAATTTCTAATGGTATTTTAGAAGCAGAACAATGCACCTCGGGTTGTGAGTTACAAGCGGAATATGCCGATGGTTGTATAAACGCCAATCTGGAAGTAAATATAATAGCTAATCCTCCCCAGATAGATCTCCTGGATTCGAGCTCAGAATACTGTCTCAATTCAGAGCTTACTTTTTCTGTCGATGTGACTGGCGCAAATGAATTAATTATAGAAATTGACAACGAACAACTTGACGCTAATCTGTACACTTTCGAAAATGGTGTATTAACTATTCTACAATCCTACCCATTAGGTAGCTACGCTCTTACAATTTTAGCTAATTCTGGATCTTGCAGCGATCAAGATAATGGCAATTTTGAAGTATTAAATATGCCAGAGGCTTTTGCGACTACTGATGCTATTTGTGAAGGTGAAGACTTGATCATCAATATTTTTGATTTAAGTACTGAAGATGAAGTCAACTTCAATCTACCCCCAGGAGGCCTCTCAATTTTGAGCGGAGATAATGAATATACGATAGAAAATTTGGCCCCAAATACTACAACTATACAAATCGAAGTGACTAGTTCCGATGGATGCTTGCAGTTGATAGATTTAGAACTTGAAATCACAGCTTCACCTGCCATATCAGCAATTCCACTTTTACAAAATGAAACACTTTGTATCGACAATGAAGAACTTATCATTCCGGTGGAACAGGACATGATCCCGAACAACTTTATAGGCAATCCTGGTTTTTTGGTGAATGGTTCTCTTGCCGAATTTACTACAGATGGAGATATCTTGATCGAAAACCCTATAGAAGGTGAAATAGAAATCGAATTTATCGGAAACGTGGGTGCTTGCGAAATTCTATTCCAAGAAATCTATACACTTTTAGCATCTCCTAATGCTTTAAACTTATCTGAAACGGTTTATTGTACGCATGTAGCAGAAGGATATGAAATTCAGTTACTTGATTTCGGGTCATTAAGCATTTCTAGCTTTAACGGTGCAGTTCAACCCACCGTCTCTGGAAGTAGCATACTAATACCTCAAATAAATGTGGCAGGAACCTATCTTATCGAAGGTGAGGGACAGAATGGAGAATGCACTACTCCCTTTGAACAAGAATTAACATTCGTGAACGGTCAAATTGAATTAGGCGTAATACATGATTTTAATTCCGGTGATTGTCCAGCTAGTATAGTTGCAACTGCTGTTGATGGTAATAATTTAAACTGTGAGCAATTAACTTGGTATTTTGCGGAAAATCCAGTTTCTATCGGATCTGGCTGTGAATTACCAATTTCAACGGTTGGAACGTATTCCGTAATAAATGAAGAAACGAACTGCATTTCACAAAACATCGAAATTGACGCTAGTGACATTTTTGCTCCCTTACTGAAAGAAGCAGGTGATATCACTGAAATAGCAATTAATAATGATAATTACATTATTGAAAACACTGATGGAGCATACGAGTTTGCCAATACTGGTCCTTGGTATATTCAAGGACGTTTTATTGTTCCTACCGGAGAAACATTCTTAATAAAACCTGGAGTAGAGGTACATTTTTTGACGACAGAAAGCGGAATCGATATTGACTTTGGAGGTCGTTTAGAAATTGATGGGGCTACTCTGCAGGGTTTTCAAACATGTTCCATCCTTGGTACTTGGAGAGGTATAAATGTGCACGGAGATGAGCAGATCGGTCATCCCATAAATTATGAGGCTGGTATAGAAAATCACCCTCAACACGGCTTAATCCATGTTCGAAATTCCGTTATTAAAAATGCAAGATCGGCCATTTCAAATGGTCCTACAAATTCCGTAAATCCATGGGAATATGGAGGAATAATTGATGTAGCAAATACGCGCTTTATTGATAACCTAAATAGTATCAAGATAGCTCGTTACTCGAGGAAAGGAGCACATAAGATCACAAACAGCACTTTCGAAACCAATGCTCTTTTCGATCCCAATGACCTTGACATTGAAGGAATAAATGCCAAAGGAAAGCAAATCCACTTCGAGCGAAATAAAGCTGGTGTTCATATAACGGGTTGTCGTTTTACCAGCAATCCAATTTTACCAATAGAGTTCAGAGGCACTGGAATCTTTGCAGCACAGACACCGTTGTACGTTGGTGACCCAAATTTTGAAGGAGGATTTGAGTCTTCAATAGACCCAACAACTGGTGAAGAAATTATTGTGGTAAATAACTTTGACAACGAATTCGTTAATTTGTACAAAGGGATTGATCAATACAACAATTATTCTCTAAGTGGATTTTGCGAAATTGCTTCGAATCAGTTTGAAAATGTGCAAATGGGAATTACAATCAACTCATCCTTCTTCTCCAGTATTGTCGGTAATGAATTTAGAAACATTCCTGAATCAACAACTTTTGACGAAGAATCTTGGGGAATTTTCATGCACGCTTCTGGCGATTACAAAATTGACAACAACGATTTCTTTACCTCTACTTCTTCAGCAAATAAAGTTGCCACCAATGGATTGATCTTAAAAGACGGTGCCCTAGCCGACGCCAAATTGGCAACAGGAAGCAACTCCTATGTCACAGCCAACACCTTTTCTGGCATTTTCACATCTGGCACAGTCTTTCAAGGAGCAAATAAAAGCTTGAAGCTAAATTGCAATTATTACAATGACGCATCTTATGCTGATTGGTTACTTTTGGACAATGTTGACGATGAAAATAACCCTTTGGGAGACTTTGCGCTTAATGCACAAGGATTCTGTGCTGGCTTCGAAGATCCGCTAAATAATCCTTTTACGAATCAGTGGCACT
>CALFBW010000190.1 GCA_937951415.1 uncultured Chitinophagales bacterium
TTTCGTGCGCCCTCGATAGCGAGAAAGCATCACTCTGTACTGAATCTTATAAGATTGTGTTTCTAAGTGTTGAAAGAAAGCATCCAAGCCTTCGAAGTAATCATTACCTTTCCAAAGCAGTTGATACTCCTTCTTGCTCAGTTCAGAAATAGGCTTGTGTACAGGAAAGTCGAAATGGTGTGCATTGAGCACCAACTGATCTTTCCAGCTGCTCATTTTCTCGCCTTTCCAAGCGGCAATGGCTTGATCGTAGACCGACAAACTGTGATCTGGAATGACCAAATTTTCATCGATTCCTATTACAGAACCGAAGCCTTCGCACTTTTTACAAGCTCCGAAAGGGTTGTTAAAATTGAAAAACTGCGGGCTAGGTTCGTCAAAACGCATCCCATCCAACTCAAAACGGTTCGAAAAAGACCTTCTTTCGCCGTCCACAACATCCACAATACAATCGCCCTCGCTTTCTGTAAAGGCAATTTGAACGGAATCAGCCGCCCTTGATTTGCTATCGTCGTCTTGTAATTTGACTGCAAAGCGGTCAATAAGTATAAAAACCTCCTTCGCTTTTGCGAGTTTTTTATGATCTGCCTCTTCAATTCGCTGCAATTCACCATCCACCCACAGTCGATTGAAGCCTTTTTGCAGCAATAAATCCAGCTCTTGCTTCAAAGAACGCTTCTCAGGAATGTTCAAAGGGCAGAAAATTTGGACACGCGCACCGTCTTTTTGTCCAAAAATGAAGTCAACAGCTGTCGACACATCGTCTTTTTGTACTTGTTCGCCAGAAATTGGAGAAAAAGTTTTCCCCACTCTTGCAAAAAGTAAGCGCAAGTAATCGTAGATCTCGGTGAGAGTTCCAACAGTGGATCTTGAGCTGCGCGTTGCCACCTTTTGTTCGATAGCAATCGCAGGACAAATGCCTTTGATGTAATCGACTTCAGGTTTGTTCATTCGGTTTAAAAACTGACGCGCATAGGAAGATAAACTTTCTACGTAACGACGTTGACCCTCAGCGTATAAGGTATCAATACAGAGGGAAGATTTCCCTGATCCTGATACGCCGGTAATCACTACCAAACGATTGCGCGGAATCGCCACACTCACGTTTTTGAGGTTGTGCACACGAGCCCCTTTGATGATGATAAACTCCTTGGGATTTAATTTATCTATAGCTTCTGCCATGTCTTTTTTCTAGCTAAATCTGATGCACTCAAAGGTACATTGGAATAGTTCTTGTCTTTATTTATTTGCACGAGTATTTCATTTTTTCAAAACTTGAGCTATCTTTCGTGTTCATTCGGATCTGATCCATTAACAAAAACAGCGTACATCGATAATAGACCTCTACACTTTTAAACAGATTATTCAATCTTAAATAGGTCTATTATGCGTTTGCAAACAGCAACCGACCAGGAATTGGTCAAGATGTATGTCAAAGGTCAGGAACAAGCATTAGCTGAACTTCTCCGTCGACACAAGCAGAAAATTTACACCTCTATCTTAGTTTTCGTCAAAAATGACGTGAAAGCAGAAGATATTTTCCAAGATACCTTCGTGAAGATTATCGAGTCCTTGAGACGTGGTAAGTACTACGAAGATGGCAAGTTCTTGCCGTGGGCGATGCGTATTGCGCACAACCTATGTATCGACAACTACCGCAAATCGAAGCGTACACCAACGGTGACGACGAGCGAAGGCTACGATATTTTTAACATCATGGAATTCAGCTCTGACGACAATGGAGAGGACATGATGGTAAAAAGCGAAGCGAAAAACAAAGTGCGTGGCTTGATCGATGATTTACCGCCAGAGCAGCGAGAAGTAGTGATTCTTCGTCACTATGCCGATATGAGCTTCAAAGAAATCGCTGAAATGACGGATGTAAGCATCAATACAGCACTTGGACGTATGCGTTATGCTTTGATCAACATGCGAAAAATGATCGATACAAAGAAGGTCGTTTTTTAGTCTTTTGCAATAAGTCACATTTTAGATGCGTTATTAGAGTGAAACACACACATCATTGTTCACTCATTTAAATGTATCTATGGGACAAACCATTACAAATGACATTTTAAGACTGGTTTACAAAGAAACCAATCGACTCGAAAGAGAAATTTTATTACAAGAAATGGAGTATGACGAAGAGATGAAAGAGCAATTTCAGCTTTTCAAGAGCGTGGGTCGAGAGTTAGACCAGCTGAAGAAAGAGCCAAGTTCCGCATGTGTGGATTTTGTTCTAGCTTACAGTAAACGCAACTCGAAGATGCTCAAAGCATGCTAAATTTCTAAAAACGAAGAAAGAAAGCCCCAACTCGAAGAGTTTGGGGCTTTCTCTTTTATAATAAATGATGAAACGATGACAAGACCGCTATAGTATTCTTGCTCGCAACTCGTTTCATAAATACGTAGCTTTGAACCAACAGCAATCACGATCTATGCGTCTTCTAATTTTATGTTTTAGTCTTCTTTTATTACTAAATGCCTGTGATGAGTCTTCCAGTAGCTTGCCGCGCACCCTTCCCGATTCTACGGGTAGAATTGATGAGATCATCTTGGTCATGGATGAGGATGCGTGGAACGAAGATACTTTAGGTACTTTGGTGCGAGAGGTACTGACCACAGAATATCCCGGCTTGCCTCAAGTGGAACCCATGTACGATGTACGACAGGTAGATGGTCCTCGTAATTTGCAACAACTTTTGCAATCGCTCAACACCATAGTGTACGTTGGTGATTTGAGCAGCAACTCCAGAACAGGCAAATACATTAAAGAGCAAGTGGCGAAAGTGGAAGGTGCTGAAAATAAAAATTACTTGATTGTAGAAGATGTCTGGTCGAAACCCCAAAACATCATTTTCATTTATGCCAAAACGAAGGCTGAATTGCTCAGCTACTTCGATAAGGAACGGGATAAAATTCACAGTTTGATTGATCGGTCGGAAAAAGCTAAGATCCTTCGATCGGCTTATGCTTCTGGTAAATCAAAGGGATTTGGAACTACCTTGAAAGACAAGTATCAATTGGACATGGAAATTCCCTCGAGCTATCGTTTGGCGATGGAAAATGACAGCCTCATTTGGTTCCGCCAAGACATGGAAGGTGAAGTGAGTAATATCATTTTCCAAATAAAGGCCAATGCCAGCGGAAACAATTTCAACAAGCTAGCCGCCATTGATATGCGCAACAATTATGGGAAGTCTTTCGTGAGTAGTGACACGGAAGGTTCCTACATGTTGAGTGACGACATAGATTATATTGAGCAGGACTTAATTAATTTCAAAAGAGAACGCGCCATAAAATCGCGCGGCCTTTGGAAATTATCTGGCGATTTTATGGGTGGACCTTTTGTCAATTATTTGATAGAAGATAAAAGTAATAATCGGGTAATCATGATCGATGCTTTTGTGTATGCTCCTCAATTTAATAAACGTCGGCCGATGCGAAAATTAAATGCGATGATCAACGAATTGGAGCTTGGGAAA
>CALFBW010000191.1 GCA_937951415.1 uncultured Chitinophagales bacterium
CCGAAGTCACCCACATAGTATTTGCCGTCAACAATTGAAACTGCATGACCGATGGCTCCTTCAGGTAAAGCCCATTCTCCAATCTTTGTTTTGGAAGCGATATCGTATTCTACCAATTTTGCAGGTCCTGACATTCCACCCGTAAAGTCCGCGTTATTAAGGAGGCTCAATAATTTTGTTCCGTCGCTTTTAAGTCCCCATGCTTGAGCATATCCATCTTCGGCTGCTGCAAATATTTCCCCCGTTGGATTGGCTTCATTCAAATCAAAGGTTCTTACAGTTCCGTCTCCCAAACTGCTTACATAGGCTAGGTCATTAACAATCGTAATGTCCTCTGGGTAAAAAAACGGATCGTCTGAAGTCAGATTTGAGGGAATTTGACTAAATGCATTTATTGACAGAAACAACACAATAAATGTCGCTATTTGTCGAAAATATGTTTTCATAATTTGTTTTATTATTATTATTTTTCAAAAAAGGTGACTTGTTCTTAAAATTTGCCGTTGTCATTTTTCCATTCTGATTTGGCAGGTATAGCAGTAATAACATCCCAATGCTCTACAATTAATCCATCTTCCAATCTAAATAAATCATAGTATGCCGTGGGTTCACCACCCAACTTTCCTTCACTCATCGTGAGCACAAAATTTCCTTCACCAAGCACTTTATGAATCGTATCGTATTGCATTGTCATACCTTGCTCTGCCATCATTTTCATTGCACTTCCTAGACCTTCTAATCCGTCTGGCACCATAGGATTGTGCTGAATGTAATTTGTAGGACTGATGAAATTGGCAACTTTATCCATTTCTCCCTGCATAAAAACTTTTTCAAGCAAGTCTCTTACATGCTTTTTGTTCGCTTCCGTTTTAGCCTTGTCGGTGATATCAGTGGCACCATCAAATTGAGAATGACCACTAGGGTTGGCCGCTTGTATTTCCAATAAATTATCCCAATGCTCTACAATTAGCCCCTCTTCAAAACGAAAAACGTCGAAGCCTACTTTAGGGCCGAAAAAGTCGTACTCAGTATGCGTGAAAACGTAGTCTCCGTCTTGAAATGCACGGATCACATTGGCTTTAGAACCCTGCGGTGGAGCGTGCTGCATAACTGCTCCAAAGCCCTCCAATCCATCTGCAACATCCAAATTGTGCTGTATGTATTTGCTAGGATTGATGTAAGCGATAGGAGCGTGCTCTCCTGTATTAAAAGTATTTAATAGTGCTACTACCTTTTCTTTATTTGATAAGTCCATGTTTAAAAATTTATAGCGTCCCATTGTTATGGTGGCCTGATTCATTGATTGCATAAATTGCTGTGCGATCGGCGCCTGCATAAAAGGCTCTAGAGAGGCATCTGAAAGTTCCTTACTTTCCCAATAAACAGCTACGACTTGAGTACCTGCTTCGTTAACTCCCGTTAAGCGCTGCAAAAATCCTTCTTGTTTTCCCGTGAAATCTGTTTCTACTTTTTTATTGGTTGCATTAAATGCATCCATGTCTGTACCCTTCTTTAAATCGAAAGACATAATTTCTACGAAGCGACTATTCTCTGAGATAAAAGTTTGATCCATTGCATAGCGCGACATTTTCATGGTCGAAGCATTGATCATTTTAGCGTAATCGGCAACACTGGTATCACTCATGAATTTTTTCATGGAAGCATCTGCATCAGTCAGGCTGTTCCAATAAACCACTACTACATAATTTCCATTCTCATCGACCCCACTTTGCCGCTTGACAAATCCAACTTGCTTACTCGTAAAGTCACTTTCTACTTGAGCATCTCGCTTGGCAAAAGTGCTTGGATTCGTTACAGGATTAAGGTTGAAAGTGGTTACCTCCATTATTGTTTTTCCATCCATCGGATTTGATTTTTCATTGGCTGTGCAATTCGAAAAACACAGTGTCATTAACAGCAAAAAAAGAAAGTTCAAAGTGACTCGCATTTTGTTTTATTTAGAAGATTGTAAAATTCTAAGTAGCTTAAGTAATCTTGGTTTCAAGCGAACGCCTGTCCCCGTTTATTTAGAGCCGAACCAGGTTCGTTTGAATTCTCATCACATGAATTAAAACGATCGGCGAAAATTTCAACACCTTCCAAGGCTGGGATTACAGATGTGAAAGAGTCGGATGAAAGAGCTAGAAGCTTTTCTACACCGCAAAGCGATATTGGTGGTTGCAAGTTTTTTACAATTCCTTCAGCAGATGCAGATTTACTTGACCGAGCTATTTGATCAGTTTTTAAAGCAACAGTAGTAGCGACATATAGAGCTACAGTGCGTACAAGAGGGGAAGCCAATATTAAAAATCGCATTGTGAAATTCTTAGGTCAACAATGCATCAAAATTATAGATACTCGAAAGACGAAGAATGGTGAGAATGCTCTAAAGGACTGTCAAAATGGGAAAGTTGGGAGGATCTGATAATCTGATTCAATGCGCCTGTCGAAACACTTCGGGTGAACTTCCCGTAAATTTCTTAAAATACTTGAAAAAGTTAGCTGGGTCATTAAAGCCTGACATGTAGGCGATCTCCTTTATTGAGTGTTCCGTGCTTATAAGGAGCCTTTTGATCCGCAGAATGGTTGTTTCATCAATAAAAGCTTTAGCAGAATTATTGACCACCTCGTTAACGATGTTGTTGAGTGTTTTGGCAGAAACACCTAGCTTTTTCACATAGTATTGGACCTTTCTACTTTTGAAACAGTCTTCTTCTACCAACTTTTGAAAGGACAAGAATTGGGAAACGTATTTCCTCTCTCCAGCAGTTTGACCAGAATTTGATTTGATCCGAAACAACTTTGTAATTACAATATGTAAAACACTTCTGGTTATACCCAAAGAAAAGTCGTCCTTGTTCTTATACTCTGATTCTAAGTGTTTTATCAAGATGGTAAAATCAGAAAATTCCTCAGCGCTATTGAATTCTATTTTTGAAAAGTTCAAAGAATCATTGAATAGTTGCATTGATTTTAAAGCTTCCATCCTATTCAAATGGCCAATGATAAATTCCTCCGTAAAAACGAGTAAATAGCCTTTAACGTTGGGGCTTCTAAAAAATTTATGGATTTGATTCTTCTTAACTAAAAGAACTGTACCCTTGTTATAATTGTAATCTGTAAAATCGATTGTATGGTAGCCTTGCCCTTCGTAGACAAAGAAAATGATGTAGAATTTCACGAGGTGATTTCTACTAATGTCATGATCTAAATCTCTTTTTAAAAGCTCTTCAATCTTAACAATATCAAAGTAAGACTTTGGGTCTTCTTGATTGTGGAATTGCACTTCAAGTAGTTGCTTCTTCATTCTTGTTTGCAGATAAGGGTGCTAAAACATCTTTCATCACCAAGTATATTGGCTATGAATTCCATAACGTCTATATTGATTAAATAAGCGAAAGACAAAACTAAAAGGGATACCTAAAAATGAAGGATTCCTCTGTAAAGTTATTCCATTATTTCGACAATAGTAAGCAAGGGTCGTAAGATCATAAACGGAGTAAAAATTTTTATATCACTATCAGCAATGATGATTGGAAGTAATTCAGAAAAGGCCTTTAATACAAAAAGCTCTAAGCTTTCCTATGCGTCGTTTGAGTATCTTCGATAAGTAGATGGCAGCAAAATTTTCGTTTTTATTAGCTACACTTACCTACAAGTTGATCAATAGCAGTTTTCGTTTCTACTTATAAAATCTCCTTTGCATTTAGCTTTTTATTATTAAAAAAATACCAAAATAAATAGCCTGCTATCATTAAATCGAAACCTAAGCAGACCCCAGG
>CALFBW010000192.1 GCA_937951415.1 uncultured Chitinophagales bacterium
CTGCTGGTCTTCGCACCGACCTTTCAGAAAATCTTGAATTTTTACCTTCTGCTTTGTTCAAATACATTCCCGCAGAAGCACCGCCAGAATTAGATTTGACAGCTTTGTTTCGCTACAAAAACACCTTAGAATTAGGAGCTAGCTATAGAACAAATAAGGTATTAAAGCCAGAATCGATCAATTTTCAAGTAGGATATTCTTTCGACAGTGGTTTGAAAATAGCCTACGCTTATGATTACATGATTTCTTCGATCAGTGCCTTTACTTCAGGCAGTCAAGAAATTTTGGTAAGCTATCGTTTATTCGATCGAAACAAAAAGATTGTTAATCCTCGATATTTTAGATAGAGGGAGAATGTTGGTTGTGAGAAGCGCTAGCCCCTCCAAGGGCTGGCGTTTCTATTTTTATAATAAATAAGTAATAAATGTTGAAATAATTCTGGTGTTAATATTCTCTTTCTGATCTAAAGTACAGCATAAAGAAAATAAATGAGATGGCGGCGAAAATATGCCAGAAGGCATGGCCACCTACATCGCCTAAATGGCTGCAAAAATGAATGTCAATGTAAATACAGAAATAGGCAATAAATGCAAATAAATAAAAGAGTAATAAATAGCGAAAGTCACAAGCCTTTACAATGCGTAAAATATTCCAAGTACTCCAGCCAATATTTATTAATAAAAAGCTAAACAAGAAATAATCAGAATCGCCATTACCAATTCCGAATGCTAGGGTGCATGCGCAAAGGACTAAAAGTGCCATGGAAAAAGGCAAGAAGTTCGGCGAAAAACCTCGTACCAATTGATAGAAAGTTGGAAATAAGCTTAAGAGAAATACTCCGGTTAGGTCACAGCCATAGTGGAAGAGGGAAAGTGTAATGTGATAGATCGTACTTCCTAAGAAAAGCACGGTTATTGCTGCGGCGAGATAGTTTTGTATTTGCGGATTGTTTCTCCAATAATTGATCTCACTAATAGGATTTCGTTGATCGCTTTTTCCTAATAAAAAACAAAAAACTGCTGCTGAGAAAAAGGCAATACTGGAATAAGTGTTCCAGGACTGCCGAAATCCTTCTGTGCTGCCCATGCCTACGCAAGAGCGGCTTTGTATTAAGACATCTCCGTGGGGGAGGAAAAATTGGGAAGAGCTGGGAAGCCCATAATCTAAAACGAGTAGTAAAAGGTGCATGAGAAGCCCAGCAGCGATACTTGGAAGCAAGAGCTCTTTTGGAAAACGATCCTTTTGATATTGTGGGACAGAAAACACCTTTGGCTTATTTTACCAGCAATTTTAGGGGATTTTTCGATACAGCCTAAAAGTTTGCTCTACTATTGTTTACTTTGACTTGTGAATGATGCCTGGACAAATATTGAGATCAAGATACGACAAGCCAGTCGGAAACAATGCTGGCATGCGATTGTCCTTTCTTTGATTATGTGGGGCGGAGTGTTGATCATATATTTTGCCGTGAACCGTCACGATCCAATGAGTATGGTAATCGCTGCTGGCTTTGCTGGAATTGGGCTCATGATCGTTCTTTCTTCTATCTACTTTGTACGAGCCACTACAGGAGATATGATTGACATCTTGAAGAACGAGCCAGAAAATGTTATTTGGGTTTACTATCACAAAATGGAGCATTTGCCATTCGGATTAAAAGTGGCAAGTCCTTGTACATTGATCGTGGGAGACCAGAATGGCTATCAAAGACGTTTGCAAATTCCGGAGCGTTTCATCTTAGAAATCATGGACGAACTAAAGGGCTATTTGCCCAATGCCGTTTTCGGATACAGTCGATACAAAGAGCAATTATACAATACCAGTCCCTCTCTTTTGAGTAAAGAACGCGATGAATCATCACACTAAGAGAAAGTTCGTTCACATTTCTATGGTGGTCTTTGCTCTATTAATCGGAGTCTTGTCACCCGCCCTCATTGCGTTCATTTGTTTTGCAGCATTGATCTTTAATGCATTTATTTTGCCTGGTCTTTCCAGCAAGGGATTGGAGCGAAAAGAAGATTTGCAAAGGGGCTATTCTTTGGGGATGTTGGCCTATCCAGCAGTGTTACTTTTTCTTTCCATTTGTTTTTATTCGCAACAATATTTCCTAGCGGTTGGCTGGATGGCCATGGCATTTGGCGATGGCTTCGCTGGTTTAATTGGAAGAACGTTTGGAGGAAGGAAATTACCTTGGAATAAAAACAAAACGTGGACGGGTCTTTTGGCCTTCGTTTTTTTTGGGACACTGGGAATTGTTTTGATTACCAAGTGGTTCGAATTCGTCAGTGTATTACAGTGGAGCTTAAATGAAGAAGCACTTGAATTGGTGAAACGCCCCGGTGTGTATCTGTCTAATTCAAGTTTGCTGCTGATGGCTTTTTTAGCTTCCAGTGTTGCCGCTTTACTGGAAAGCATGGAGGGTTGGATCGATGACAATATTGTGGTGCCGATTTCTGCTTCTTTTATTGCTTATTATTTCTATTTTGCAGATTTTGGTCATTTTCTCTCTTCCATTCAAAGCCTGTTTCTAAATGGGTATTTGTCTTCGCTGGTCTTGCTGATCTTTGCATTAGCTGCTGTATTTTGGGGAAAAATTGATGTGAAAGGAGCAATTGCAGGAACGCTCATTGGCCTTTTGCTTTTGGCAGCTGAGGGGCCGTTCGCTCTTTTATTAATGGCGGTCTTTTTTGTCCTTGGATCTCTGGCTTCTTCTTACCAAAAAGAATGGAAACGCAAGCGAAAATTGCCGGGGAGTAGAGAAAAGAAACGGGGTTGGAAAAATGCTGTAGCAAATGCTGGGCCTTCGGCTTTCTTTGCAATATTGGCCATGAACCTTCCAGGACAAAGTGAGGAATACCTCATAATGATGGCTGCTGCTTTTGCCGCTGCCAGTGCGGACACACTTTCCTCAGAATTGGGGATGGCAACAGGAAATTCCTTTTATCGAATCCTCGATTGGAAGAAAGGCAAGATGGGCGATAATGGAGTAGTAAGCCTTATGGGATTCTTTTGGGGCTTTGCGGGGGCATTTTTTATTGCCAGTTTTTCTTTGTTGATTTTCCCTTCCGTAAAAGCATTTGTAGTCATTTTGATTGCTGGATTTCTTGGAACTATCTACGATTCTCTCCTAGGAGCTGGACTTGAGAACGCTAGACTCATGAATAATCATACGGTCAATTTTATTTCTTGCTTGTTGGCAGGAGCAACGGCAGGCCTATTCATCTAGAAGCCATTAGCTTGTCATCTTTACTACCCAAAACATTTGTCAGCGGAGTCGCCTGAGCTTCCAAAAATTTATATCTTAGACAGGATGAACGGAGATTTATTTGGAGTCCCGAATTCGGATGTTTATCTGGTGATTAGCATCTTGTTGTTTTTTATCGTTCTCGAACTTGGGGCAGGATACTGGAATAGGAGTCGACGAAGTTCGGGCGATTGGATACAGGAAGTCCTTTCCTATTTCGCGCTTGCTTTAATCATCAAACCACTGATAGTGCTGGTAACTTTGGCAATAGGGAGCGTGATATTGCCTTCTTTTGCCAGCAGCCTTGCTTCCTGGCCCTTTTTTATAGCTCTGCTTTTTTATTTATTAATAGATGATGTGCTTCAATATTGGTATCATCGTTCAGCACATGAATATCCTTTTTTGTGGAAACTGCATCGTTCCCATCATCAAGCAGAGGAAATGGGATTCTTTGTCTCTTATAGAAATGCCGCGCTGTATTATATTCTGATGCCTAATATTTGGTGGTTGGCAGTTTGTACCTTTTCGGGCATAGGAACTGCTGTTGCACTAGGAATTGTATTGAAACAATTGATCATCATTAGTTCGCACAGTGCTGTAGCTTATGATAAATGGTTCTACAAAACGAAATGGGCGCAGCCTTTCATTAGAGTTTGGGAGCGCATTTTTATTACTCCCGCTTTTCATCACGCCCATCATGGTAAATCTAAAATTGATGGTATTAGCGATCCGAATTCCAACTTTGGAAACATGTTTTCGATTTGGGATCAGCTCTTTGGCACTGCTTCCTTTACCACTGAATTTCCGCTAGAGTATGGATTGGAAAATGATCCGAAAGAAAATTGGTCGGTGAATTATTTATACCCATTATTAAAAACAGACGATCCTAAAAGTGAATTGTCGAAAGGCTTTCAAAAGACGTCTACCATAAAAATGGAAGCTACAGTAGTGGAGCTGGAAAAGGGAAAGAATTATTTGTGGTGTACTTGTGGTCTCAGTAAAAATCAACCCTTTTGCGACAGCAGTCATCACGGCACAAAATACAAGCCACAATTGTTTACCGCGACTAAGACAAGCAAAGCAAAATGGTGCAATTGCAAATTGACGAAAAAGGGTCCCTTTTGTGATAACTCCCATTTTGAATTTGTGGATAATAAAAAGTAGTTGGTAATAAATGGGAGAGCAGAAATCCTTACTTCTTCGAGTCAATGAATGCTTGAGCTGCTAGCGCGCCATTCCTCCATCAACATTCAAACAAACCCCATTCACGTAGCGTGCTTCTTCTGATGCTAGGTATAAATAGGCATGTGCAATGTCTTCCGTGCTTCCCAAAAAGCCGACCGGTATTTGTTTGGTGATTTGCGCTTTCACTTCACTGGGAATACTTTCTACCATTTCTGTTTCTGTAAAACCTGGGGCCACAACATTTGCGGTTATTCCAAAGCGCCCTAGCTCCACGGCCCAGGTTTTTGTTAGACCAATAATCCCAGCTTTAGCAGCGGCATAATTGCTTTGTCCGTAATTGCCACGCATGCCTGTAATTGAAGAAGCAGAAACAATGCGACCATATCCCTTCGCTTTCATGTGCGGCACAACGGCTTTGGTGCATTTGAAAACGCCGCCTAAATTTACATCCAAGGAGCTTTGCCAATCTTCTTCTTCCATTTTTAGCAAGGTCTTATCGCGCAAGATTCCCGCATTATTTATTAAGATATCTATTTGAGCGTGCTGCTCCATAATTCGATGGACCTCTTGCTGAATCCCCGAGCTGTCTGTTACGGAAAGTTTCGTGAAGTCTGCTTTGCCTCCCTTTTGTCTTATTTGCTCCGCAGTTTTTGCTCCTAAATCCAAGACATCCCAAATAATGACTTGAGCGCCTTCTTGCGCAAAAAGTGAAGCGGTAGCTGCGCCAATTCCTCTCGCTGCTCCAGTAATAATTGCTACTCTATTTTTTAAGCGCATTTTGCTCTTTATTTTGATTTAAAAGTTGCTCTTGGTATTTGCTCGCAAGATAGCGAGATGTTTGAGATTAGTAAATCTGGTGTAGGGGACTTTCAACACAAGCTGCACTTTCTTTGCAACTAGCAATGGAACGCTGGCATGAATGGCTTTTGGGGAGCAGCGAGTTTTCCGTTCTAGATTTTACGGAGACTTCGACGAACAATGAGCACTTCTCGATCAGAAAAACCATAAGGGCAAAGTCGTAAATGTAGTGATAGACCTTGCCTTGTTTATTCGTATGATATCCAGTGATGCATACCAGTAGTGCGACGGGTGAGAGTATTAACTGCTCATGCATGATCAGTTTTATTTTTCCTCTTCATACTCAAGCTTGTCGCTTCAATATTTTCAATTCATATTTTCGCCCAAATGCTTCTTGCGACATGGAAAAATATTTAGATAATTTGATATTTACCTCTTTGCTTATATTTCGGCGGTAGTGTAAAATATCACTTATCAATTGTCTTGATACTCCAATTTCTTTCGCTAGTTTATTTTGGCTTAAACCAGCTTCTTTTAGCATGCTTTTCAATAACTCTACAGGATTTAAATCGTCAAATTTAGAATTTATTAAGCGACGATCATAATCTTCTATCAACACTTCTAATAACTCTATT
>CALFBW010000193.1 GCA_937951415.1 uncultured Chitinophagales bacterium
AGACGCGATATTTTCCACATTTAAAATTGATTTTTCATGAACATGGACAGATCGTTGGCAGCGATAACAATAGCAAAATAGAGGACTATTTGTACGTGCAGTTTAAAAAGAAAGCTTCCAAGGAAGTAGAGCTGCAATTAGCCGTATCTAATGCTATGGCCGATAAGCTGAAAACGAGATTAGCTTTAGATACTAGCAAGATAACTACGCTTTATAATTTTGTTGATGTCAATCATTTTACGGCAAGTCGAATGGAGGTCTTTCAAGGGAAATTGCGAAGACAATTAGGGCTGTCCGAAAAGGAAATCGTATTCGGTTTTGCAGGTAGAATTATTCCAAGAAAGGGTTGGCGGGCTTTTGTGAAAGCGGCTAAAATAGTCATTGATAAATATGCGAATGCTCGCTTTTTAATGGCAGGAGATGGAGCAGAGGTAAATCTGCTGAAAAGGGAGATTGCAGAGCGCTCCTTAGATGAAAAAATTAATGTGCTTGGGCGTTTAGATAATATGCTAGCTTTTTATGCAGCAATAAATGCCTTTGTAATGCCGTCACATTTTGAAGGACTACCTATGACCCAATTAGAAGTGATGTCTGTTGGAGTTCCTTTGTTAACTACGAATGGTCCAGGTATGGATGAGATTCCAGAAGATGGTAAAACTGCCACCTTTTTTAAGATGAAATCTCCAGAAGATTTGGCGAATAAAATGAGTCATTTTATTGAAGATGCTACATTTGCTAAACACATGCTACCAGCAGCACAGCTGCGAGCTCAGAAATTTGATTTGACTAATTACATGGATAAACTTTCTGCACTCTATACCCAACTTAATTGAGTACAAATAAATTCCATATCGATTTTATGGGTATTGGAGCCCCGAAAGCCGGCACGACGCAAATAGCAAATTTGTTGGCCGCTCATCCGCAAATTTGCTTGTCGGAGCCTAAGGAAGTGCATTACTTCAATGCAGAAATGGCCTACATTCATCCTAGGGGAAATAAAAATAATCAGCAGAGTATTGAGTGGTATAAAAAGCACTTTAAGCATTGTGCTATTGATAGCATAAAGGGGGAATTTAGTACAGGTTATTTATCAGACAAGCAAGCTCCTGCAAATATTTCAAAGACATTTCCGAAGGTGAAGTTGATCGTTTGTATGCGGCATCCTGCTGAGCGCGCTTATTCGCAGTACATCATGTTTCGGGACTATTTTCAAAAGGAGAATCGAGCCTTTGAAGTTGTACTTGAAGAGCAAGAGGAGTTTGTGGAGAAGGGATTGTATTTCCAGAACATTCAACGTTTTCTAACGCATTTTTCTTCCGAGCAATTGTTCTTCGTTGTTTTAGAAGATCTGAAAAATGATCCCGAAAAGCTCCTAGGGGAATTGTATGATTTTTTAAAGGTGGATCCCTCTTTTATTCCTGATCTAATAAATAAAAAAGCCAACTCCGCAAAGAAGTCTAAGTATCCATTTATCTCTGAATGGATGGGCTATTTTTCGAAAGCCTTGGTCGCTGTTGGTGCTAGCAAGTATTTAGACAAGATGAAAAGAGCAGGTTGGAAAGATTGGTTGATTTCCATGAATTCGCAAGAAATCGCATACGAGCCGATGAGTGTTACAGCTCGCGCATTTATTTTGGAAAGAACGATAGCTGATACAGAACGTTTAGAGCGTTTCCTGAATCGTGATTTAAGCCATTGGAAGAAATGATCGAACGCCCTCCATATAATCATTCTGATTTTCGACTGGACTTTATCGGAATTGGAGCTGCAAAAGCGGGAACAACTTGGCTAGCGGATAACCTGCGAAAGCATCCCGAAATATTTATACCTGAACAAAAAGAACTGGTTTATTTTAATAAATACTTGCGCTTACTGCCAGGGACGGAGAATCCTGATCATGGAAATTCACTAAGTTGGTACCATGCCTTTTTCGAACCTGCGAAATCGGAAAGGCTCATGGGAGAAATTTCGGTGGAATATTTGATTGACAAGCAAGCTGCTCAAAAAATTTTTCAGTATCAACCGAATGTGAAAATTATATTGATGCTTCGAAAGCATCCCGATCAATTATTCTCGCTTTATCAGTACATGAGTGCTCGCGGCGTTTTTAATTATGGTAGTTTTGAAGAAGCGATAAAGGATAGAAGGGATTTATTCGAAAACTACTTTTTTGCCAAACACCTTCAGCGATATCTTGATTTGTTTAAAAGCGAACAAGTTGGAATATTTTTCTTTGATGACATTCTCAGTCAGCCCGAAAAATTATATTCGGATGTTTGCGCCTTTCTTGGAGTAGATCATTTTGTGCCAGATGGCTTGCGAACAAAGTCGAACGTAACTAAGGAAGCACGACTGCCATTTTTGAATCATGTCATCCAAAAGGGGCGCCATTTTATTACTGAGAATAAGTTGGAATTCTTGCTACCGCTTCTGACCTATACAGGTATCTTGCCTCTAGGAAAGTACATTCGAGATAAGGCGAATGTTCGTCCCAGCTATACTAAGCCAAAAATGTCTCCCGAAACGCGGGAATATTTGCGCGATTTTTACGCTGACGATGTTCGAGTCATTGAAAAAATTACAGGAAGAGATTTGTCTTCTTGGAAAGGAGAATAGTTGAAGCCAGTAGAAAAGAAAATAGCGAAAGAGACCTTTTGGGGTTTTGCAACCAAATTCACGGTCTTGCCTTTCTTCTTGCTGATGAATGTGGTGCTAACTCGAATGTTAGGCCCTGAACTGTGGGGAGAGTGGACCTATTTTTATTCTTTCTTCAACATTATTTTTTTACTCGCACTTTTTGGCGTGCGCGCTAGCCAAAAGTACATAGCCCAACACAATGAGACCCCGCAGTTGTATCATGTATTTAAAGCTGCTTTTCGACTAAGAGTGGGACTGAATTTTTTCTTCGCTCTAGTAGTTTTATTGCTGGCTTTTATTATTCCGCCATTGATTGGTAGACACAGCTTTCGGGAGCTATTCATGATTGCCTCCCTAGTTATTTTCTTCTCAGGCTTTGTAGAGTACTTCAAAGGCGCCTTCATGGGACTGCATCGAGTGAAATACAATTTCATTATCAGCAGTTCCGAGTTTTCGATGAAATTGTTGTTGATTGTAACGGCACTTTATTTGGGTTTTTCGCTTCCAGGCGTGTTGTGGGCACTGGTGCTCAATTTCTTGATAATTACCCTGCTTTGCTTTTTCCTCATTAAGAAACACAATAGCCCAAATGAGACACTTGCCCAGGAAAACTATGCTTCAGAAATTATTCAATATAGTTTGCCACTCTTCCTTATCAGCATCGGCTTTACGGTCGCCACAGAGGTAGATACCTTGATGTTGGGTATGCTTTCAAATGATTTAGAAGTCGGAGATTACGGTGTTGCCAAGCAGTTGATCGTAAAGCTACCTCACATTAGCTACGCACTAGCGATGGGAAGTATGCCCTTGTTTGCAAAAATAAACAGCAGTAACCTCCAAGAACGAAAGATCTTGTTTAGCAAGCTGCTAAAGCTCAATGCGCTGATTTTTATTCCAGCTATTGTCATCATTATAGTAGCAGCACCCTTCTTGATTCCTTTGGTGTATGGATCAGCTTACACTGGCGCTGTTTTGCCGCTTCAAATACTAAGTATTTACGTACTGATCTTTACCAGCTCCGTTTTCTATAACCAATTTTTAGATTACCAACATCGCGCAAATTTGCGTGCTCGAAACCTGATACTTTCCTTGTTGTTGAACATTGCTCTAAACTATTGGCTTATTCCATTGTACGGAGCTTGGGGCGCTGCTGTCTCTACTTCCGTTTCTTATTTGCCTTATTTATTGTTAAATATTTGGGAGGTTCGACAGATTTTTCAAGGCTATGCCGCAGAATCTTCCAAGTCAATGGAAGGCTAGTCTACAGGGCAGCCATTAAGCGAGTATCTTTACAGCAAACGCCAAGAACATTACTGATTTTAAGGGAATATGGTCCAAATTGAGTTGGCTTCCTTTGCTTGCAATTTTGCTAGTGATGGAGCTAGTCGTCTTTTGGGATTTTGTCTCGATGGAGAAATTGTACCTCTTTACTGATGTAGGGAGTGATACGATTACCATGCAGTATCCTCAGATCATGAACAAGGATCGCCACTATCGTGAGACGGGAAGTGAGATGACTTGGAGTTTTCAAGCAGGGCTGGGGCAAAACATGTATCGAGGAATTCGATTGAATCCCGTTGAGGTTTTTAGGCGTTACGGCCTGTTTTTTCTGCCCATTGAAAAGCAATTCATCTTTGTTGAATTACTGAAAATTTTATTGGGCGGAATCTTCTTTTTCCTCTTTTTGCGGCAACTAAAGATCAGTATCCGTGCCGCGACTATGGGCGGAATGTCGATCGCTTTTTCAGGTTACATGATTGTGGGAAGCAGTTGGTATGCGCACAGCAGCCTCGTCTGGCAATTTTGTTTTTTACTATTGTGCTTTGAAGGATTGCTGCAGCGAAAATGGTTTGCTTGGCTCATTCCACTTTCTGTATTTTGGGTAGGCTTAAGCCCTCAACTTTATCTGTGGCTGAGTTTTCTTATTAGCTATGGATTATTTCGATTGATATCCACCGATACATTTAGTGTATCGAAAGTATTGGGTACTTCTTTTCGAATGATCATTTTTAGCGTTTTGGGACTCATGCTGAATGGCCCAGGTTTGGTTTCGCAGTACTCTCGTTATTTGGATAATCCACGATTATTGGGTGCCAATGCCTGGAAGACTTTGGGGAATGCAAATTTGTTTGAATTGGAAACACCTTTGCATTATCAGACCATTCTGAGTCGTTTGCTTGGAAACGATTTGTTGGGCACCGCCAATCAGTTCAAGGGCTGGAAC
This sequence comes from uncultured Chitinophagales bacterium, assembly GCA_937951415.1. GTDB lineage: Bacteria > Bacteroidota > Bacteroidia > Chitinophagales > UBA2359 > CALFBW01. The sequence goes on from CALFBW010000193.1 coordinate 4,862, forward strand.
AATTATCTAGAAGCGCCGCTTTTTTATGTAGGTATTTTAGCCGTATTATGTTTGCCGCTTTTCTTTTATTTTTTGTCAAAGAGAGAACGCTGGTCTTTTGGAGCTTTGTTTTTCTTCTGGTGGGCAGTTAGCCTGATTCCAATTTTGAGGTACAGCTTCTATCTCTTTTCAGGTGATTTCTTTAAGACAGGTTTGTCCATTTTTATTCCTGTTTTATTGTCCTATGCTTTTGCACGATGTATGCACAGTATTGAAAAGGGTTTTCAGCTTTCTGCCGTTCCCGTAGTCATAGGGGCAGTCTTGCTTGTACTGGCTTTATTAGCTCCAGACCTAGGAGGATACGGAAACTCCGTCGAGCAATTTCCTAGGAATGTTCTGCTGATTTTCACCGCAGCTTTTGCCGTTTTGTTAATAATAAATAAATGGGAATCGGCGCGACCGATAGCACAATTTTTATTGATTTTACTGTTGGGCATTGAATTGGCATTTACGGCTTCTTACAGCCTGCAGCATCGCGAGCCCATTGCAAGTGATCGATTTGATCAAAGACTCGCCTACAACGATTATACTTTAGATGCGCTAGAAGCCATTCGTTTAAAAGATGGGGACTTTTTTAGAGTGGAAAAATTTTACAGTTCTTGCCCAAAAGCCAATGTGAGTTTTAATGATGGCCGAGCACAGAATTTTTACGGTACCTCATCTTACGCTTCTTTTAATCAACCGCATTATCTGGCTTACATGTTAGGAACTGATGTGATTTCTGGAGGAAAGAAAAATCAATTGAAGTGGGTTTCAGGTTTGCGAAACCATTCTTTTTTGCAAGCGGGAACGGCAGTGAAATATCACTTAAAAAAATCTGTTGATGTAAAAGCCAATGAAGAGGTGTTTATTAAGGAAGGAAATATTTCAGTATTGAAATTCCCCTACTACCAATCTTTGGGACTAACATATACACATTACATAAAGCGCAGTATTTTTGATAAATTGTCGACAGAGCAAAAGGCGAGAACACTTTTAAAAGCAGTGGTAATTGACGACAAAAAAATTGGAGAGTTTCGACATTTGAAACCATTCACAAAAAGAGCCTTGCCCGAGTTAAAAGAAAGACATTGGAATGCATACTATAAAAATGATCAACCGCTTGATATTTTTGAGTATTCGAATCAAGTAATAAAAGGGAAGCTTAGTCTCGATGAACCACGTACGCTTATTTTATCTATGCCTTATGCAAGAGGATGGAAAGTGCGAGTAAATGGAGAAAAGGTAGATTCTAAGATTGTTCAGTTGGGCTTTTTAGGAATAAATCTGGAAGCGGGAGACCAGTTGGTAGAATTGAATTTTCGACCACCTTTTTATTTCTGGGGAATACTAAGTACGATTCTGGCATTTGTGCTTTATGGAATGGCGCTTTTTATTAGCGTGTTGCGGAAGAAGAAGTTGGATTAGTTGATGGTTTTTGAATGATGTATTCCGAGTGCAAAAAAAGGTGAAAACCATTGCTGACTTTCACCCTTTCTCTTTTATTTATTATTGAATTATTCCAATCTTATTCTTCTCGCATTTGAGGGAAAAATAATACATCTTGAATGGAATTTTGGCTGGTCATGATCATTGCCAAACGATCAATGCCGATTCCGATACCACAAGTGGGTGGCATTCCGTATTCAAGAGCACGCAAGAAATCTTCATCCAAAGCCATCGCTTCTTCGTCTCCTCTTGAGGCCAGTTCCAATTGCTTTTCGAATCGTGCGCGCTGATCAATGGGGTCATTTAACTCCGAGAAAGCATTCATGATTTCCTTGCAATTACACATCGCTTCGAAGCGCTCTACTAGTTTATCATCATCACGGTGTCTTTTCGCTAATGGCGACATTTCCACAGGATAATCGGTAATAAAGGTAGGTTGGATCAATTTCGGTTCAACGGTCTCTCCAAAAATTTCATCGATGATTTTCGCACGACCCATTGATGGATCTAAAGGAACTTTCAAATCCTTTGCAGTTGCTCGCAAAGCATCCTCATCCATTTCAGAAACATCCACTCCAGTGAATTCTTGAATGGCGCCAAAAATCGTGTAGCGTTTCCACGGTCGTTTGAAGCTAATGAGGTTTTCGCCTACCTGTACATCCGTTCCTCCAGTCACAGCAATGGCCGTGTATTC
>CALFBW010000194.1 GCA_937951415.1 uncultured Chitinophagales bacterium
AATGGTGGCCAACAGTACCCTAAGTGTGGAACTTTTCATTATGTTAAAAATAGAACAGCGAACTCGCTATTTATAACTACTTAACACACCTTAACGTGTGTAAGTTCCTAAAAAGATTTTGCCTATCCTCTCTTTAAATTAGCCTTTTTTTGGTCTTAGATGTCATTGAAGTTCAGAACGTAGTACGCTATGAAACCTATTTGATTCTCTCTTCAATGAAAAGCTATCTATGCTTGCTATAGGAAATCGGGATTCCAACCCTTCGGGTCAAGCGCTTCAATATTAGCGTAATAGGCTTGGATTTGCTTCATTACATCTTCCTTGGATCCCTCGAGAGATTGCTCTTTAAAAACGCCCGCAGATTTGTTCTTCGCATCGATTTTGCCTACCCAGAGTGGAACATTTGCTTCTTTGGCAATGTGATAAAACCCAGTTTTCCACTTCTTTACGGCTCTTCTCGTCCCTTCCGCCGCAATAATCAAAATGAGTTCGTCTCTTTTAGCAAATTCTTCCGCCATCTGCTGCACCACATTCAGATTTTTCGAGCGATCGATTGGAATTGACCCTGTACCTCTCATTAATATACCGAGAGGCCACTTGAACAACTCCTTTTTGGCCATGTAGTTGACATTGCGTCCCCAGTAGTCAATGTAACCCATCGACAAAATGAAATCAAAATTTGTGGTGTGAGGAGCCACCACCACAACTCCCTTTTTTAAGTCCTTTGGGAAATGAGCTTCATAGTTCCAACCTCTGAATTCACACCAGACTTTACATGCTTTCTGAAATAGTCTAAACACCCTTCAAAAGTAAGAGCAATTTTCAATTTGCTACTCAAAACAGATTCTCTAAGAAGCTATTGTCTTATTTTTGGTTAGGAATTAACGCGTAAAACTTTATAAACAACTGATATCGAGTTACTAACCTATAAGATTCAAGCTATGAAAAAACTCCTATTACTTTTATTACTTCCCTTTTTATCGGCCAATGCCGCGATTTACACCGTAAGCGTAGAGAACAATTTTTATGCTCCCAGCGAACTCAGCATTGAGCTCGGTGATACTGTTCGTTTTGAATGGGTGGAAGGAAATCATCCCACAGTCTCTGGAATGAGTGGCGAAAACGATATGTCGTTCGATGCTTTTCCAATGAATTCAGGAAGCACTAGTCATGACTTAATCCTTGCAAGCGTAGGTACTTACCCATATTTCTGTGCTTCTCATTGGGCTTCCGACAACATGGTAGGTGTTATCAACGTCGGGGCGCTTCCAAGCCCTGAAGCCTGTGAAGACTTATTTATTTCCGAATATGTAGAAGGAAGCTCTTTCAATAAAGCCCTTGAACTATACAATCCGACAGAAGCTAGCATTGATTTGTCTCAATACATTTTGAAGCGCTACAACAACGGCTCTTTGGATGTTTCGTACACAGACACTTTAAGTGGCTCGATAGCTCCAGGAGGTACCTTCGTTATTGTAGACGAAGATGCAGATTCTGCCTTGGATGAATTGGGCAATGCGGTTTCCAATATTACAGCTATAAATGGAGATGATGCGGTCGAATTGTATCACGGAGTAAATGTCATTGATCGTATTGGTGTTGTTGGTGAAGATCCTGGTACTGAATGGCCAGTTGGATCAGGATCTACGCTAAACAATACACTCGTCCGCAAAAACTATGTTCAAAAAGGTCAACTGGATTGGAGTATCGGTGCCACAGAATGGGATGTTTTCCCTAGTGATGATTTTGGCAACTTAGGAGAACATCTCATTTTGCCTTGTAGTGGAACCATTGTCCCGATCGTATCATTTGTCGCTTCGAATTATACCGTAGATGAAAATGCAGGAGAAATTTTGGTTCAATTACTTCTTGTAAATGCCAATGATTTGGACACAGAAGTCGCAGTGGAAGCCATAGAGGGAACAGCAAGTATGGCGGATTACACTTTCTCGACAAGTACATATACTTTGAACGCGGATATAACTAGTGTTGAAATTGCTATTCCTGTGACCAATGATGACGAAATGGAAAGTGATGAGACGTTTGAATTAATGTTACAAGTTATATCTAATGGTCAAGTTGGAACTGCAACAGCAACCATAACCATTGACGATGATGATACCCCAACTCCTGAACTAAGCATTTCAGCAGCAACAGAAGTGAATGAAGAAGGAGTGGTAATAAATGATGGTACAGAGGCAATTTTAACTGGCGTTACGCACGGAGTTAACTTAAATGCAACTGGACTACAGTTTACCCTGATCGATGAAACAGGAGGGATTCAAGTATTTAGCTTTGACCCCGTTGCAGGATATAGCTTTGAAGAAGGAGATTTACTCCGCATCACTGGTGTGATTGGTCAATTTTCTGGTCAGTCGCAATTTACACCTCTCGACATTTTAGTGTTAAGCAGTGGAAATGAACTTGTAGAGCCAGCCACTGTGACTGCACTGGGCGAAGAAACCGAGTCTGAGCATATTCTCCTAGAATGCGTTTCTATTGAGGATGCTTCAGGTTGGGATGGAGCTGGAACGGGTGATAATGTGACGATCACAGATGGCACCAATAGCTTTACCATGCGTATCGATGATCAAACGAACATATATGGGACGGAAGCACCAACTGGGACGTTTACTGTTTCCGGCATTGGTGGACAATTTGACAATAGTACTCCGTTCGACGAAGGTTATCAATTCTTCCCGATGTATTTATCGGCTTTTGATTTCAGTGTTGCTCCGATCGCAGATATCAGCTTAATTCAAGAATCGGCAGATACTTATACTTTCAGTGCGACTCCTGGTTTGGACAATT
>CALFBW010000195.1 GCA_937951415.1 uncultured Chitinophagales bacterium
AAACAGGCGAACTGTTGTAACCAAAAAACTGAGGATCGGGAATAAATAGTGTATCCTCAACATAAAAGGGAATCATTACCGAGAGTCCTTGATTAATGTTGTTGATCCCATCATTTCTATTGGGGTCAACCATTCCTACCACATAAAAAGGAGAAAAACCTGGGTAAACATGAATTCCACGATACGTATTCAATCGAATACCACTGCCTATTATCTCTCCATCTGGTGTACCATTGAAGTTAGCATCAACACCATTGTCTCGGTATAAGACAGAAATAACTCCATCTCCCCAAGAAATTTCTAAAGAGTCTCGATCTGCAGGAGTTTGCTCACCATTCGGGATGGTGTTTGTGTAAGTAGTAATGGTAAACTCGTAGCGAAACGGCTCTGTTTCTGTAGGAATATGTTCGTAGGTAATTTCACCAGCCCTGTTGTGGGTGGCAAATAACGAAGCGCTCCCCAAGAGAAACACCAAAAGCATTGGCAAGACTGCCAATACTCGAGAAATCGCTGTTTGTCGTTTTTGAAGCAATGCCATTTATCCTACTAAGTTAAGTTCATGCTAGTTTATTAACGAGTAGAATACGTGCTTAGTACGGTAGGAACGCGCTTACTTTGATCCTGTTATCGTTGCTTTGAAGTACTCTCGATTCATTCGAGCAATGTTGGTAATCGAAATTCCCTTTGGACATTCTGCTTCACACGCTCCGGTATTGGTGCAAGCACCAAAACCTTCCTTATCCATCTGTGCTACCATTTGCACTGTACGCTTCGCTCGTTCAGGTTCTCCTTGAGGCAACATGTTCAAGTGCGCTACTTTCGCAGAGGTAAACAGCATGGCTGAAGCATTCTTACAGGCTGCTACACATGCCCCGCATCCAATGCATGTTGCTGCATCGAAAGCAGTATCTGCAGTTTCTTTATCAATAGGAATAGAGTTGGCATCAACTGCATTTCCTGTGTTTACAGAAATGTATCCTCCTGCTTGAATGATGCGGTCGAAAGAAGAGCGATCTACAGCTAAATCCTTTAAAACAGGAAAAGCATTTGCTCTAAAAGGCTCAATAAAAACGGTTTCTCCGTCTTTAAAAGCACGCATGTGCAACTGACAAGTCGTGGTTCGTTCCCACGGTCCGTGTGGACGACCATTTATTACCATACTACACATTCCACAGATTCCCTCTCGGCAATCGTGGTCAAATGCTACTGGATCTTCACCCTTTACAATGAGGTCTTGATTTAAAACATCCAGCATTTCCAAGAAAGACATATCCTCATCCACGTGATCTACCGTGTAATCTACAATCTTCCCTTCGCTCTTTGGGCCCTTTTGGCGCCAGATTTTAAGATTAAGTTTCATGTCTTTTTACTTGTAGCTTCTCGTTTTCAATTCAACATTCTCGAACTCTAAAGGTTCTTTATTTAAGATCGGCTCTTGATTTTCGCCAGCATATTCCCAAGCTGCCACGTAGGTGTAGTCTTCATCATTTCGAAGAGCTTCTCCTTCAGGCGTTCGATATTCTTCTCTGAAGTGTCCTCCACAAGATTCGTTTCTATTCAAAGCATCTCGACACATAAGCTCTCCCAGTTCTAGGAAATCTGCTACACGTCCAGCTTTTTCTAACTCAGGATTAAATTCTTTTGTTCCTCCAGGAACACGAACATTTGCCCAGAATTCCTTTTGCAAGTCTTGAATATCAGCAATGGCTTGAGTCAAACCTTCTGCATTTCTCGACATCCCGCAATTGTCCCACATGATTTTACCCAAGCGTTTATGGAATTCATCTACTGTTTTGGTTCCACTGCTGTTTGCCAATCGATTGAGGCGATCTTCCACTTCTTTTTCTGCTTTAGCAAAAGCTGGATGATCTGTAGAAATGGCTGGTTGTCGAATTTGCGTCGATAAGTATTTACCAATCGTGTAAGGCAAAACAAAGTAACCATCGGCGAGTCCTTGCATCAAAGCAGAGGCACCCAAACGGTTAGCTCCGTGATCGGAGAAATTCGCTTCACCAGCAGCATACAATCCAGGAACACTTGTACCCAAATCGTAGTCTACCCACAAGCCTCCCATAGTATAGTGTACCGCTGGGAAAATTCTCATTGGTCGCTCGTACGGATTCTCATCTGTGATGCGCTGATACATTTCAAAGAGGTTGCCATAGCGCGCTTCAATGGCGTCTTTTCCATCTCTGGCAATCGCATCTTTAAAGTCGAGGTAAACAGCCAAACCTGTTTTATTTACACTTCGCCCTTCATCACAAGCCACTTTCGCAGCCCTAGAAGCCACGTCACGCGGCACTAAGTTTCCGAAAGCAGGATATCGACGCTCTAGATAGTAATCGCGCTCGTCTTCCGACAAAGTCAAAGGATCTTTTAATCGATCCTCTATTTTTTTAGGAACCCAAACGCGTCCATCATTACGGAGACTCTCTGACATGAGGGTCAACTTAGATTGATGATCTCCCGATACTGGGATGCAAGTTGGGTGAATTTGAGTGTAACAAGGGTTACCAAAGAAGGCGCCCTTTTTATGTGCTTTCCAGGCTGCGGTTACATTCGAGCCCATGGCATTGGTAGACAGGTAAAACACATTTCCATAACCACCTGTTGCTAAAACAACAGCATGTCCAAAGTGGCGTTCTAGTTCACCTGTAATCAAGTTTCGCGCAATAATTCCTCGCGCTACTCCATCGATTTTTACCACGTCTAACATTTCGTGGCGGTTGAACATTTCTACCGCTCCTTTCCCAACTTGACGACTAAGAGCTGAGTAAGCACCTAAAAGTAGCTGCTGTCCCGTTTGGCCTCTTGCATAGAAAGTACGACGTACTTGTACCCCTCCAAAAGAACGGTTGGTTAACAAGCCTCCGTAATCACGAGCGAAAGGTACTCCTTGCGCAACACATTGGTCAATGATACTCGTGCTTACTTCTGCCAAACGATGAACGTTGGCTTCACGTGAGCGATAATCACCACCTTTGATGGTATCGTAGAAAAGACGGTAAACGCTGTCACCATCGTTTTGATAGTTTTTAGCAGCATTTATTCCTCCTTGTGCAGCAATACTGTGTGCTCTCCGAGGGCTGTCTTGAAAACAGAATGCTTTCACTTTATAGCCGGCTTCTGCCATGGTTGCAGCTGCGGCAGCTCCAGCCAAGCCTGTTCCAATCACAAGCACCTCAATTCGAGGCTTATTGTTGGGTGCAACCAAAGGAATCGTAGACTTGTATTTCGTCCACTTATCCGCTAATGGTCCTGCTGGTATTTTAGAATCCAATTGCATAGTCATCCGTCCTTTTTACTGCAGAGTTTTGAATAAAATGTATAGGGGTTGTATGGCAAAAAGTGCCGGCACCGCGATGGCGAAAATGCTACCAACCGCTTTGATAATGGGTGTGTACTTACTGTGATTCACGCCCACTGTTTGGAAAGCCGATTGCACCCCATGGAGCAAGTGAAAAGCCAAAGCAGCAAGTGAAACGATGTAAAACAATACATACCACCATTGACTAAATGCAGCTACAACTACAGAGTAGAGGTCTCTCATTCCATTGGCATCATTGCCAATGGTTCCCCAATGCATTTCAAACCAAAAGCTTTTCATGTGTACTACGATAAAAAGCAAGAGAATACTCCCTAGAATACCCATGTTTCGACTTGCGAAGGAACTGGACTTATTTCCTGACGCGTAACGCGACTTTCGTGCACCTCGATTTGCATATGCCAAAACAAGGCCTTGCACCGCGTGGAGCAAAATGCTGAAGTACAACAAATAGGAAACGGTTTTGATAATCGGCGAATGCGTCATATCATAGGCGTATTGATTAAATGCTAATCCGCCGTCGTTAATGAGCAATTGCATATTCCCTGCCATGTGAGTGATCAAGAAAGTACACAAGAATAATCCGCTCAAACTCATCACCACCTTTTTTCCGAGGGACGAGGTGAAGAATTTTACAATCCAGTTCATAGAACGCTTTTGATTTGAATCAAAGCCCAGTTGTGGGCTCGTGCAAAGGTAGCCATCGGAACATCAAGCTGCTTACTTTTAGACAGCATATTTACGAATTCGTTCAAATACCTTTGCCTTGTTTAAAAAGTTGCCAAAATTGCGCCAAGCTTGGTACAACAAGATGTGTACCTGGGCAAGCAGCTTCTGACGAAATGAAGATACCAATCATCCCGAGATTTTTCGCAAACAACATGTCGCCTGGACTGTCACCAAGCATAATTCCTTTTCGAAAGCTAATGTCTGGAAATTCAGCCTTGGCTTGTAAGCCCATTCCCGTGGCAGGTTTCCGTCCAGTACTTCCTGTTCCCGCCAAATCTCCGCAGAAGTAGACACGATCGATGTAACCGCCTTTTGCATGGATTCCCTTAACCATATGCTGATGCACTACATTCAACTGCTCCTCAGTCATGAGTCCTTTGCTAATGCCCTGTTGGTTGGTCACTACAAAAGTTCTGAAGAAATACTCATTCATTTCAGCAATTACTTGCGGCGCATTCTCTGTGAAGGAGAATTCATCAATTTCACTGACGTAACCATCAATCTTTTTATTGATCACTCCATCGCGATCCAAAAACAAAGTCCATTCTTCATCGAAAATAGACCAGTCAAAATCTTGGCTTAGCATGACATAAAGATAAATTAGAAATGACAAGGGTGGCTCACTCTATGAAAATTGACCACCGTTATTCTCTACTGCAATTAACGATCTTCTTTTGAATGCTCTATCTTTCGCACATGAAAGCAGTGATTCTAGCTGGTGGTCGAGGAACACGCCTAGGAGAAGAGAGCCTGCGTATACCCAAACCTATGGTTCAAATCGGCGGCAAACCTTTGCTGTGGCATTTGATGCAACAACTCTACCAGCAAGGTATTTCTGAATTTGTCCTGCTTCTAGGTTATAAGGGTTATATCATTAAAGACTATTTCGCGAATTTTCTTTTACACAATAACGATTGCAGTATCGACTTTTCTCAGAAGGAAATCATTTATTACGGTGTAGAAGAGAATCCAAAGTGGAAAGTGCATTTGGTAGATACTGGATTGGATAGCCTTACCGGTACTCGGCTTCGATTAGGAAGTTCTTACTTTTCTGATGAGCGTTTTTTATTGACTTATGGAGATGGCTTGTCTGATCTTTCATTAGAAGAGCTGAAGCGGTTCCATAAATCACATGGCAAGAAAGTCAGTTTGACGGCAGTGCAACCCGCTGGTCGATTTGGGAGTTTAGACCTAGATGCTACTGGAACTGTTCGCACTTTTTCAGAGAAGCAAAGACAGGAACGCAGCGTAAATGGTGGTTTCTTTATTTGCGAACCGTCTGCACTCGATTACATCGGGGAGGCTAACTGTATGTGGGAGGCTGATCCTCTGGAACGCCTGAGTGCTGATGGAGAATTAATGGCTTACCAACACGATGGCTTTTGGCAGTGTATGGATACGCCCAGGGAAAAACAAATTCTAGAGGAACTATGGAAAAGTGGTAATGCAGCATGGATAAAATAGATCGCGAATGCTTAGAAATATTTCGCAATAAAAAAATACTATTAACGGGACACACTGGCTTTAAGGGAAGCTGGATGCATTTATTACTAAACACTTTGGGAGCTCAGGTCATTGGTGTTTCTGATGAGCAAAAAACCAGTCCTTCGCTTCACCAAGAACTATCGTCAAACGGGGAGAATCACTTCCTTAATTTATCGAATAGTTCTTCGTTTTTAATTGATTTAATAAATAAAAAATCGGTCGATCTTATCATTCACTTTGCTGGTCAAGCCTTAGTAAAGAAATCCCTCAAAGATCCAGTTTCGACTTTTAAGAGCAACACTCTAGGCACGCTCCATGTTCTAGAAGCTTTCCGCTTAAGTTCTTGTAAGGCCGCACTAATTATTACTAGTGATAAGTGTTATAAAAATGCCGATGGTCAAGTCTTAAAGGAAGGAGCTGTATTGGGAGGCGACGATCCTTACAGCGCTTCGAAAGCAGCCGCAGAAATCATTTGCCATTCTTATCAAGAGAGCTACTTTAAAAATCAAGACAAATTCCTAGGGCGAGCTAGAGCGGGAAATGTTATTGGAGGAGGAGATTGGTCAGATGATCGATTAATTCCAGACTTAGTGCGTTCCATTGATGGCAATAAAGTGGTACCCATTAGAATGCCATATGCTACTCGACCTTGGCAACATGTATTGGATGCGCTGTTTGGATATTTATTATTGTCTAAAGAACTACTAGTAGAAAACAAGGAAGCTTGTGAAGCATTTAATTTTGGTCCTGTTGGAAATATTTCCGTTTTAGAAGTTTTAGATATCTGGAAGAAAGTCTGGCCTCAATTGAACTTCAAAATCGAGACAGAAACCAACTCACTCGAGAAAGCAATTTTGCAATTAGATACTGAAAAAGCGCAGCGTATTTTATCTTGGTCCTGTCGATGGAATCTAGAAGAAACGGTAAAACGTACCGCAAGCTGGTACCAATCCTTTTACCAAGGGGAAAAATCAGCCCGAGAGCTTTGCCTAGCTGATATTCGAAATTACGGCTTCACAAATACCGCTACTTCTGATGAAAAGATCATAGACCGTGAGTAACAATCAGCGCATACTTATCCTAGGAGGTTACGGCTACTTAGGCTCCTACATCTCTGAACAGTTTCTAAGGTCGGGTTGGGAGGTATTTATTTTAGGGAGGACTAAGCAAGATCATTTTGATCACCACCCTCATACTTTTATTGCTGCTGATTTAACTGAAATAAAAACCTATGCAGCATTTATTAAAGAGAACAAGTTTGATTTAGTCGTCAATGCCTCTGGTGCATCGGAGCACAACAGCACTGACTACATTTCCCGCGCGCAGGCTTTGCACAATAAGGGAATATCTAAATTTTTAGTTTTAATAAATACGAAACGTTACTTTCATTTTTCGAGCATTCACGTATACGGAAAATTGACGGGTGAAATAAATGAAAGCTCTCCCAAAAACCCAATTAATAATTACGGGCAAGTGAAGCTGCGGGAGGAAGAGATTAGCCATTTAATATGCCAGCGAAGAAATATTGAATGGACATGTTTTAGAATGAGCAACGCTTACGGTTGTCCGCATTCGACAAATTGCAGTCAATGGCAGTTGGTACACAATGCGCTTTGCAGGAGTTTCTTCCAGTTCAATAAATTCGAGTTAAAATCCTCCGGAGAAAAGAAAGTTGATTTCATTTACTTAGGCGATGTTGCTAATTTGATTTATTTATTAGCAAATAAAAAGAATCGTAGTATTTCAAACGCAGTCCATCATATTTCTCGAGGTGTCAGCACATCGCTATCGGTTTTGATTCAAGAAGTGACGCGGGCAGCCATTGATCAAGATATTTCTCATTCTGTTTCAACAATAGCCCCAAACAGTGCTAAGCCATCTAATTTTATTATTGACAATAAAAAAACCTTAGATCGCCTTAAAGTAAAAGACTATTTATTCCGCGATGTTTTTTATGAGGAAGCTTTGAAGATATTTCAATTATTAACCAGTCCATCTTCTTGAAAACCGAGTGTCTCTTCGATTTGATATTCATTTCTATCTGAAGAAGTTCGAGAGATCAATTCTGCAATAAATCCTGCCAAAAACAATTGACTTCCTATAATCATCGCTACTAGTGCAAGAAAGAACAGTGGTTGATCTGTCACATCTCTAAAATTACTATTGTTGTAAATGTCCCACAATTTTCCCACTATTAAATACAGCGCTGTAAAGCCTCCCATTAAAAAGCAGAGGGTTCCGAAGGTGCCAAAAAAGTGCATGGGTTTTTTCCCAAAGCGCGTAATAAAAGTTACGCTCATTAAATCTAGGAATCCATTAATAAAACGCTCTAGACCAAATTTGGTCACCCCATATTTTCGAGCGCGATGTACGACTACTTTTTCTCCTATTTTTTTAAAGCCTGCTTGTTTGGCTAAAATGGGAATTTGGCGATGCATTTCTCCGTAGACCTCAATTGATTTTACCACCTTGGTATCGTAAGCTTTTAGTCCGCAGTTGGCGTCATGTAATTTGATGCCCGAAACCCAGCTAGTCATTCCGTTGTATAGCTTAGTTGGAATGGTTTTCGTAATAGGATCGTGGCGCTTTTTTTTCCAACCAGAAACCAGATCGTAGCCGTCTTCTTCGATCATTTTGTACATCGCTGGAATTTCATCTGGGCTGTCTTGTAGGTCTGCATCCATTGTCATGGTCACAGCTCCTTTTACAGCTCTAAAGCCTTCATGTAAGGCTGCTGATTTTCCATAGTTTCTTCGGAAGGATATTCCTCGAACGTTTGAATTTTCTTTTGCAATCTTTTGCACAACTGCCCAGGAGCCATCTGTGCTTCCGTCATTGACCAGAATCACCTCATAGCTTAGGTTATTTTCCTGGCAAACGCGATGTATCCAATCCACCAACTCGGGGAGAGATTCCTCTTCATTGTAGAGAGGAACTACTATAGATATGTCTGTGCTCATGAATTATCGACCGTAGACGTCTCTTCTTTTTTTGTAGGTAATAGCTGCTATAATTACAGAGAAAAACGGAGCAATAAATATAGCTGTCAGCAAGACTCCTTGAATGATTTGACTCAAACCAAAGCTCACATCTTCCTGCTGTACTTGATCTATTGCTTGTTCAATGGTATCGGCATTAGCCCCAAACAATTCCATCATCCAAATAGTAGAAGTAACAGCATACTCTTTTAGTAGAGCATTCAAACCTGGATCGATGTAATTGTATAAAACATAAGTAAACAGCACACCGATGATACTGGCAATAATATAAGTAGAATAAGCAGAGAAAAAGCCTTGGCCGAAGGTGAGATAACCTGCATTTCGTTTCTTAGTGGCTGTCGCTGCAATAAACATAAAGACGATAGGCACTAAAATTCCTAGAATCGAGGCTGTCCAAGACAAGAGCATAGAGGGGCTAATCACATAAAGCACAACAGTTATAATGATACTTAGTAAGCCAGATAATACGCCATACTTGATTCCGTTTCCAAATGCTGTGTCCATACTGTTTGCTTTTCCTACCTTTTTATCACGCTTATGCTTTACTTATATCCTATAAAATAGCAATACTTTCGCCAAAACGGGCGAAGGTGCATCATAAAGGTAAGAGAGACGGACAAACTGAACAAATATTCTAGTCGCGCCAGAAACGAAGCAGCAATATTTCGATGGCCAAAAAGAGGAGGACAAGGACAATGCACCATTTCCATAGGACGGTTCCTCGTTCCAACTCTCCTACAGTCTTGTCTAATTTGGAGTTCACGTTGTCGATAAAATTGACGGACTGACCACTAAAGCGTTCTTTTAGGGTTTCAACAGACAAGTACTTAAGTTGCGACTCCTTTCTATTGAAATTGAAGCCAAACCAAGCCAGTGGATCTGTTTCATTTCTGAACAGGCTGTAAAAACCATCTTCCTTGAGTTGATTGTTTATGCTTAAGATGGCTTTATTTCCTACTACCTTCTGCCCAGGAATAAATTCTTGTTCGTTTCCTCGCAGTTTCATGATAGACTCTGATTCGTCCACTACTCTTTCAAGGCCACCCGCTTGGATACGATCGTCATCACCAATGATATAAGCCAACTGCGTTTGATCTCCGCCTACCAATGCCATTTTGAAAATCATAGGTACAAAAACGGCGTGTGCAGGGAGGTTAGAATCTTTAGAATCTAATGAAGAAGCTGCAAAGTATAATTTGCCTTGTCCTACTTTGTATTTACTCATAAAGCTTCCTCCATCGCGGAATCGCAACAGTTGCTCCTCTGTAGTTCCAGAAAGCCGGCCCATTTCGAAACTTCTTTGGGCTTTCGGCAAATCCAGATTCCGAGGAATTCTTTTGAAGACATCCCTAAATACTTCCTGCTTTGTATTAATGAAACTGACTTCTCGCTCCTTTGTTACCAAATCACCTATAGTGTTTGCTCGCACTGAGCGAAGGAAATCGTTGTAGCCCTCCTTTTGTGCAGACATCGAAGGAAAGATCAAGACATTTCCACCCTGCTCCAAATATTGTCTTAACTCTTCTGCAAGTCCTGAACTCAATTGCTTGATGCCGTTTAGCACAATCAAACGATTTCCGTCAAAAGAAGAATAATCTAGCTGATTAACTGCTTGATTTGCAAATTGAAACTTATCTGTTTGTTCATACAGAGCTTTTAAGAATTTATTCTCTCCTGCTTGGTTGATAGCCAATATCTTAACCTCTTTGTCAATTTTAAAGGTAAGGTAGTAGCTATCGTCAAAAGAAACAGGGTAATCGGTAATCAAAAGTTCTGCCTTGTTCCATCCAGTTTCGGTAGCGCTAAAGTTGATGGTGTCCACAATACTAGCACCTGCTTTTAAATCAAAGTCTTTTAGGGCTTTTGTCTGCTCGTTAAGCTTCAGCGTCAATCTAGAGCCGCTTACATCGTTTTGTCCAGTGTTGTTTACACGGAAAACCAACTGATTGGTTTGATTTACCATTTGCACAGGAGATTCGAACCAAGCGGTATCTATGTATACATTTTGTTGGTCTTCGCCTTGAAGTGGTACAAAGAACCAATTGTAGGCGCTATCCACTTCCATATCTACCACCGATTCTTGAAAATCTGATAGCAAGAATAAATTTTTATTCTCCACCTCTGCGTCATCCAACACCTGTTTCATTCGCTGGGTAACCGACGATAGTGCTTGCACATTAGGACTTGTAACGACTTCCTCGAGATAACCTTTGAACTCGTCTTTATCTAGAAGACGTTGGTATTTTCCTTCAAAGTTGTTCGTTAATAATTGGAAGCGAACTTCTGGTCCATAAGCATCCAAGATCTCTTCTGCCTTTTGCTTGGCTTTTTCAATAAGCGACACATCCTGACTGGTAGCATCCATACTGAAAGAGTTATCGATATAAATACTGACCGCCCGCTCTCCTTTTTTCACTTCCTGTTCATCTTTGGGAATAAATGGCTGAGCAAATGCAAAGACGAGGAATGCGAGTGCCAGCAGTCGAGAAAGAAGAACCAGTAGGTGCTTCAATCTAGATCGATTGGCTTTTTCCTCTTTTACTTCTTTTAAAAACTTTACGTTCGAGAAATAAATCTTCTTATAACGACGGAAATTAAAGAGGTGAATGATGATAGGGATCACCAGTACCAAGAGGGCTAGAAGGAATGATGGGTAAAGAAAACTCATTTATAATGATACTTGCCTAATTGGGCATACTACACCTACTACAAAAGGTGTGCAGAAATCTTTATTGTGATAAATAGAGCTCTAGAAAGAAAAAAATATTTGCTTATGCCTGAGCTGGCGGTCCACCAAAGTTGATTGGAGGTATATTACTGTTCATGTCAATGTCTTTGATCGCTCCATTTTGGGCTTCAAACTTCTTAACATTTTCATTCAATGCCTTCATCAATCGCTTAGCGTGATGCGGTGTTAAAAGGATACGAGATTTCACTTTTGCCTTAGGTACACCAGGCATCACTTTGATAAAATCAACGACAAACTCTGTATTAGAATGGGTAATGATCGCCAAATTGGAATAAATTCCATCGGCCACTTCTTCCGTAAGCTCAATATTCAGCTGCTTGTTCTTCTTCTCTTCAGACATGTTTTCTTGTTTGGAGGGACAAAGGTCGGCAATAAAATCGGCACTTGCTAGAAGAGCATTGCGGATGCTGAATCTATCCTGAATTTTCTCTGGATTGATACGTCATTTTTGGGCTACTTGTTCGCTAAATGCAAAAAAGCCGATACCCTTTCAAGTATCGGCTTTCCAATAATTCAATTATCATAATTACTCCTCGGCAGGAGTTTCTTCCGTTATACTAGCTTCGTCAAGCTCTACCACCGCATTAGGTGCATTGAGTTTGTCGTACTCTTCTTGAGATCCAACAACCATTCGACCGAATTCTTTTCTACCTGTTCCTGCAGGAATCAAGTGTCCAACAATTACGTTCTCTTTCAAACCTTCTAGTGTATCAATTTGTGCTGCAATAGATGCTGCACTCAATACTTTCGTAGTTTCCTGGAAAGAAGCTGCTGAGATCCAACTACTCGTACCTAATGAGGCACGTGTAATTCCTTGAAGCAACGGTTTAGAAGTTGCTGGAATCGCATTACGATACTGCACTACTGCTAAATCATTTCTTCTTAGGTAAGAATTTTCTTCTCTTAATTGACGAAGCGTTACGATTTGACCTTTCTTCAAGTTGGCCGAATCACCGCTCTCGGTAACTACCTTCTTGTCGAAAATCTGATCGTTCTCTTCATTTACTTCAAACTTATTAAAAGGTGAACCTTCCAAGAATCGAGTATCACCCGCGTCTTCAATGGTCACTTTTTGCATCATTTGACGAACGATTACCTCAATGTGCTTATCGTTGATACGTACACCTTGTAGTCGATAAACTTCCTGTACTTCGTTCACCACATATTGCTGAACAGCAAATGGTCCCTTAATCGATAAGATATCACGAGGAGTAATTGCTCCATCAGATAAAGGCAATCCAGCACGAACGAAATCACCATCTTGTACTAGGATGTGCTTCGAAAGCGGCACCATGTACTTACGTGTTTGATTGTCTTTCGATTTCACGATAATCTCACGGTTACCACGCTTAATCTTACCGAAAGTAGTTACACCATCAATTTCAGAAACAATGGCTGGATTCGATGGGTTTCTGGCTTCGAAAAGCTCAGTAACCCTTGGAAGTCCCCCGGTGATATCACGTACCTTACTGGTAACCCGTGGAATCTTCACTAATACCTGTCCTTTACGAATCTTCTCGTTGTCATCTACACTAATGTGGGCTCCTACCGGAATGTTGTACGTCTTCAAAGGCTCACTTCCTTTGGTTACGTGAATCATTGGAATTTTCGTCTTATCCTTTGAATCTGTAACAACTTTCTCTTTGTGACCAGTATGCTCATCCGACTCTTCACGGAAGGTGACACCTTCGATGATGTTTTCGAAGGCAACTTTACCCTCTACTTCAGAAACGATTACTGCGTTATATGGATCCCAAGAACACATCAAGTCTCCTTTAGAAACCGTTTGACCTTCTTTCACAAAAATTCGCGATCCATAAGGAACGTGATTTGTGATCAATTGTCGCTTCGTTTCAGGATCGATGATACGAATCTCACTCGTACGACCAATTACGATCGTTTGTTTCTTGTCTTTCTTGTCAGTTGCCTCTTCGTCGATGTAATCAACAGTCTTCAACTCATCGAACTCCAATACACCATCAAACTTGGCTTCTAAGCTAGATTGCTGTGCGATGTTCGATGCCACACCTCCTACGTGGAAGGTACGTAGTGTCAACTGTGTTCCAGGCTCACCAATGGATTGTGCTGCCACAATTCCAACGGCATCACCGTTCTGTGCCATTGTATTGGTAGCCAAGTGACGACCGTAACATTTCACACAAACTCCGTTACGCGTTTCACAAGTCAATACCGAACGAATCTCTACTTCCTCGATACCTGCTTCGGAATCGATGTAGCGAGACATATCATCAGTGATCAATGCACCTGCTTCCACGAGAATTTCTCCTGACTCAGGATGCACAATATTATTTAGTGCACAACGACCAGCAATACGCTCAGCCAATGGCTCTACAATATCTTCATTGTCTTTCAATGCTTGCACATTGATTCCTCTCAATGTTCCACAATCTTCTGCAACGATGACAGCATCCTGTGCAACATCTACCAAACGACGAGTTAAGTAACCTGCATCTGCCGTTTTCAAAGCCGTATCTGCAAGACCCTTCCGAGCACCGTGAGTAGAGATAAAGTACTCCAATACCGACAGTCCTTCTCGGAAATTTGAGAGGATCGGGTTTTCGATAATCTCCGGTCCAGAGCTACCAGACTTTCGAGGCTTTGCCATCAATCCACGGATTCCTCCCAGTTGGCGAATTTGCTCTTTAGATCCACGTGCACCAGAGTGGTACATCATGTAAATAGAATTAAATCCTTGGTTATCATGTTCCAACTTGTGCATCAAACTCTGGGTAATCTTCAAGTTGGCACGAGTCCAAACATCAATTACTTGGTTGTAACGCTCATTGTTGGTGATCAAACCCATTTGGTGATTACCCGTGATTTCATCTACTTCTTCTTGCGCGCTGCCCAACAAGCTGTCCTTGTCATCTGGCACGTGCATATCAAGCAAACTAAAAGACAATCCTCCTCTGAATGCCCAGTAGAAACCCATCTCCTTAATCGCATCAAGGAAATCTACGGTTTGAGGAATATCTGTAGCTTTGATTACATCGGCAATGATTCGACGTAAAGCTCCTTTCGTTAAAAGCTCATCGATAAATCCTACCTTTTCTGGTACCATTTGATTGAAAAGCACACGTCCTACTGAAGTATCCAAAAGTTGGTTCTTCAGTGTTCCATCAGGCTGCTTAACATTCACTTTTACTTTGATGTGCGAATGAAGATCAATCGCTCCCTCGTTAAAGGCTATAATTACCTCATCTGGAGAATAGAATGACATTCCCTGTCCACGCATCACACGTGTTTCGTCTGTCTTACGAGTCTTTGTAATGTAGTAAAGACCCAAAA
>CALFBW010000196.1 GCA_937951415.1 uncultured Chitinophagales bacterium
CAAAACCATCTGCATAGCTATTAACGAATCGACAATTATTCATTTTGAATTGAGATCGAATTAGGTTGAGGTTGTCTTCACAATGATTGTTTCTAAATTGGGCATGATCCATTTCTACGTCTGCTTTATAAAAGCAAACAGCTCCAGTTAATTTCCAAGCACCTTCTTCTAGGGCAGCAAAATCTTCAAAAAGAACATTTTTAAATTCTGAGCTAACAGAGGTATTCATGATCGTAAATCCTTTTGCGCTTTTGTCGCTGGAATAAATGTGTACTACTTGATCTGGACTGCCTGAAATAAATACTGGTGACTCAGATAGAAAATAAGCGCCTTTGGTGAAATCAATTCTAGCACCAGCGGGAATATAAACCGCTGCATCCTTTGGAATAATAAGGGGCTCAGTAATGCTGCTTTTCCCACTAGGAAAATAATATGCACCCTTTTCTTTTATAAGGACAGAAGCATCAATGCTTTCCCCTTTCATGATTCCTTGGCGAATTGTTTCTTTAGGGTCATCCGCCCATGGATGAATCTTGGTGTGATAAATGGAATCTAATCCTGTTAGTTGAAAGAATAAATATTTAGCTTCACCTTTCGCGGTCATTTTGGTGGCATCATAAGGTGTCCAGGAATGGTAGGGATAAATAGTAAGTCCTTCAGCTTCATAAATATCTATTCTGTCTGGTCCCACACCTGAACCAATGATCTCTAAAGGAAGCGTGTGGAAATTGTAAATAGTAAGATCCGAGGCTCCACTGGGATGGCTGCTGTTTTGATATGCTTTGATGCTATTTCCTTTGTAAACGCGAAGGAGTCCCTGAATTAATTTTGCGCGTTGTTTTAGACGTTTTACATCGTACTCCTTGTCTTTGAATTCACTGCTTACTAGTTCGTTGTAATGGCTTAACTCGGTTCCGAATTCGACTAGAAGATCTTCTAAGTACTCAGGACTCGTATATTTATTTAAATAGAAATGATAGCGCTCTCTTAATTTTTTATCAAGGAATAAATTATCAATAAAATGAGCTGTATGATGATCTCTGGCATTTTGTAGATTCCTTCCTTGACCCATTAACGAACGCCTTTTGAGTTTTTGAACTCTATTAGGAACAAAGCCATCATACGCAATGGGTTCGAGTCGTTGACTGATCGGTTCAAAGTACAATCTGAAATTGTGCCAGACGGTCGAATGGTAAGCCGATGTAATATCGGTTAGGGCTAAATACTTTGCCAATGGTTCGATACTGAAAATCTCCGAAGGCGGTTTTTCTGCATTTCGGTATTGTCGAATAAGAATGACTGCTTGCGAAAGTTGTTCGCTGAGTGTATTGCTTTTGAGTGTTTTCTTTTGCTTGAAAGGAACAGCAGATGCCGCAGCTTGTACGTTAAATGCTCCAGCACTGGTTAGAGGAGGATTTTTACTGGCTTCATCGTATTCCGCTTGTTCCCAAAATGCTTTATCATCCAATTTGAATATAGGTCCTTCACGACGATTTTGTGATTCTGGAAGCTGCTTTGCACAATGTTCTTCATAGGCATAAACGCCGCGGTCACTGCCATTTATTTTGAAACGGGTAAAACCATATCGAGTCGTTAAAACATCCTCTTTTAAGAGCCATTCATGCCAAAACCATTCGTCTAAGAATGCTCGGGTTTGCGGACTTTGTAAAGAGAATTCTTTCATGCCATTCCAAGAGTCGTTTTTTATTTTGACTCGGAATGACCATTTGTTGCCACGTAAATGATCGGTGTAATCTCCCTTCAAACGAACCTCTGCAAGCATCTCTTTGCCATCTTGATCGATAAGAGTTGCGGGTGCCCAATCATCTGATTCTGTCATTAACAATCCACGTTCGATGGCTGCCTTTCGCTTTTCTGCGATTTTGTGGTAGGCTTCTTTTGTTAGCTGCAGGCGAAGTTCTTGAACAACAATTTCTTCGCTGGCTACGGTTTTCTTTTCTGTGACATTTTTATTATCAACAGCAGAATTTGTAGTCTTTTCAGTATCACCTGAACAAGAAATTGTGAATGATAGGATAATCGCTAGACAAGAGTAAATGAGACGCTTCGTCATGGGTGCGAAGGTAGTAAGCCTTTAGATTACCGCAAACTAAAGATTGCATTAGATTAAGCCGGATTTAAAACCAAATCTGCTCCTTTTTCCGCGATCATTATGGTTGGAGCATTGGTATTTCCACTTACAATGGTAGGCATAATACTGGCATCGATCACTCGCAATTGCTTAATGCCATGTACTCGAAGATGGTCGTCGACTACTGCATCAAGGCCGTCACCCATTTTACAGGTGCCTACTGGGTGATAGAGATGCGTTAATTCGTTTTGAATGTAATTTGTGATGTCATCCTCGTGAACCAATGGGCGCTTCGGAAGATATTGCATCCCCCGATAGCGATCAAACGGACGAGATTTCATGATTTTGTTGGTGATTCGGAAACCCTCAATCAAAGTATGTAAATCTCTTCGATCTTTCAAGAAGCCCATGTCGATTTTTGGTGCTTGTTTGGGATCTTTGGATGTTAAAGAAACCGATCCACGGCTGAAAGGCCGAAGAAGGGTAGGGCCAAAAGAAAAAGCATCTCCTTCTGGTTGCGTTCGACCGTGGTCTACGTAGAAGGCAGGTACAAAATTAATCTGTAGGTCCGGA
The DNA here is from genome assembly GCA_937951415.1 of uncultured Chitinophagales bacterium. Lineage (GTDB taxonomy): Bacteria > Bacteroidota > Bacteroidia > Chitinophagales > UBA2359 > CALFBW01. The sequence continues at coordinate 2,666 of CALFBW010000196.1, forward strand.
GCTGGTATTTCAGCACTGCTTTTTACAAATCCACCCGCTTCACACAAGACGCTACTCAAGACACCATTCTTTTTGGCGATATAGTAAAGGAGGTGCTTTGCAGATCGAATCCCAGACTGTTCTTTGTCTAAACTGACAGGCTCAATGCATCTGCTGATCAATGGCAGTATAGCATGATCTTGCAGGTTTTTGCCTACACCTTTGAGTTCGTGCTTGAGTCGAACACCTTTCGCTTGCAAGTCATCCGCTGGCCCGATTCCAGATAAGAGTAAGATTTTCGGACTGTTGTAGGCTCCTGCTGAAAGTATGACTTCTGCATTGGCAACTACTTCGATGAGGTCTTTCCCTTTTCGATATTTAACACCAACAGCAGTTTTGCCATCGAGGATAATTTCTTGCACCTCAACTCCCGTTTTTATTGTTAGATTTTTTCGGTTTTTAGCTGGTCGTAAGAAGGCAACAGAAGAAGAACAACGTGCTCCATCTTTTTGGGTGACATCATAGAAGCCAAAGCCCTCTTGCTTAGCCCCATTAAAATCCTTGTTTCTCGAATAGCCCACCGACTCAGCAGCTTCGACGAAAAGTTTAGAAAGCAGATTTATGTGCGGTGCATTTCTAACCGATAACTCTCCTTTCTGCCCGTGAAAGTTTTGGTCTGAACGCTCTAAGTGTTTTTCAGATTTTAGAAAGTAAGGGAGGATATCATCATAGCCCCAGTTTTTATTACCCAAAGAAGCCCATTGGTCGTAATCGTAGCGATTACCGCGAATATAAATCATGGCATTAATACTACTGCTACCTCCTAAGACACGACCGCGAGGAAGAAAAAGCCTTCTATTGTTAAGGGTGGTTTGCGGAGTTGTTTCGTACTCCCAATCAAAATCGCTGTTGAATAGTTTAGGAAAAAGCGCAGGAATCTTTATCAAAGGAGAGCTATCTCTCCCTCCAGCTTCAAGAAGCAGAACTTTGTTTGAAGGTACGGCGGACAGTCTGTTTGCTAAAACACAACCAGCCGAACCAGCACCAACAATGATATAATCATACGACATATTCCCAGCTAAGTAGTATGCCGAAAATCGAAACCTCGCAACTCAATGCGGCGAATTAGGGGGCGATAATCAGTAAGAGCAAAATGGCTATCCATTACAAGGTAACTTAAACACCTGAGTTTTACGAACTGACTGGCATTTGAAGGGGTCTCGATGGATGTTTTTTTTGTGTTATACGTGAAACAATGATTATAGTTGCCAAACCTGATACCATAGCAAGAGTCCGGAACGGGAACAAAATCATGCCGTCTTGAACCATTGGATATGGTATAATTTGTGGAATTCCCAGAGTGGCTTCACCAGCTCCAAAGCGCAATATAAAAGCGACAACTAAGCCAGCGGCGCTTCCACACCAATTTGCCTTTTTGTCGAAAAGAGCGGTAGTTAATTGTGCAAATAAAATGCAGTAAACAAAATCGCTACAAAGAAACCATAAGGAATACACCGACTTTACTTTTAAGGCTAGTATGGTCGCAGCGATTCCAATGATCCAAATCATTTTCTTCATTACTTTGGCCAAATCCTCAGAACTGATATTTGGCTTAACGAGTGGGCGGTAAACGTTCCAACTTGCCATCGAAGAAGCCGAAAGGATAGAAGAATCTACGGAAGACATCACTGCAGCCGCAATGGCACCTAATCCTAAAGTAGCTGCAAAACCAGGTGTCAAGTAACGCATGACATAAGGCAATGTAAGTGCCGCATCAGTAGGAGCTTCCGTGCCGAACGCAGGCCAATCCACCACATTTCCGACCATGCCAATAACAACAGCTGGAAATGCCGCCAATAGGCAAATCACACCAGCCAACAAAGAAAGGTTTCTAGCCGTATTTTCGTCTTTCGAGGAGAGGACTCGCTGGAAGTACACTTGCCAAGGAATTCCTCCTAGCATCAAAAGCAAAGCATAGTCCCACCATTGCCAATAGTAATTCCCCCAAGCCTCGTGTCGCCAGCCATCAATAGGAGGCACTAAGGTGGCAAGCGCTCCTTTGTTCGCGGAATAAGTAGTCCACATGACATTCCATCCTCCAACGGCATCGAGTGCATAGGGAATGACCAAAAACAGCCCACCAAAGAGCAAGAATAACTGGAGAATATCGGTTAAGGCAACCGCCCACAATCCTCCAAGAGCTGTATAAGCGATTGCTATAATTGCTGACAAAACAATGGAAGTACTGAAGTCAAGTCCTAGAACGGTAGCGAAGGTTGTTCCTAAGGCAGTAAGTATCGCTGATGTCCAAAATATTTCTCCGGTTAATGCAGGAATAAAAAGAATTGCCGCCATCTTTTTGCCGTATCGCTGACTCAAGGGATCAAGCATCGTTTTGAATTCGTAGCGACGCATTTTCTTCGCGTAGAATAGACCTCCTATAATCAAGCTGATAGCGTATCCCCAAGGAGCTTGCACCCAAGCCAATCCATTGGAGTTGGTATATTCAGCTGTTCCATTAATATAACCGCCACCTATCCAGGTTGCTGCCATAGTGAACATAGCCACAAAAAGTGGCAGTTTTCTTCCTGCCAACATGACCTCATTTATATCGTCAGAACTCCTGAGAGAAGCTGCATACGATCCGATTCCAAAGATGCCAACGTAGAAAACTAGCATTGCCCAAAAACCTCCCCAGAAAACGGGTTGTTCCGTAAGGTAAAGAACGAGGGCAATTAACAATAGAACGACTAAAAGTCCACCTGCCGGTCGCCAATCAATTTTTTTCTTTTCCATAATTGTAGGTGTAAAAGGTACTTACAGCACTGTAATACACTAGACAAGCAATTGCTAACCATTGCAAAAGCACTTGAGGTTTTGGATAAGTAAACAACAAGTAAACGCAAGAAATGACAAAAGTAGTGGTGACTATCAGGTTTGGAAGCATGAATTTCTTCGTCCGACTAGGATAGGGGAATTTTATAGGGACAAAGTGCATGATGGCTAGTATGATCACCACAATGAAGTTGGTCATCGGTTCGAGATCCGTTACGAAGTACATGTAAAACGCCACCATGTTCCACATCACTGGAAAGCCTACAAAATGCAATTCCGTGCTGACCATTCCATCTTTTCCGTAGTACAAGGCAGAGACCAATAGTATAATGCTGATGCCTATAAAATTCAGGGACTCGGGTAATAGATCAGCTTGGTAAATAAAAAAGGCAGGAATAATGGCATAGGTAGCGAAATCGATGACATAGTCAATCGCTTTTCCATCCCAATTTGGCAGAACTTCTTTTGCTTTAAATAAACGTGCAAAAGCACCGTCGACGCCATCAATTACTTGCGCTGCAAACAACCAAAGCATGGCTGTCTTAAAACAATGGCCCGCATCAC
>CALFBW010000197.1 GCA_937951415.1 uncultured Chitinophagales bacterium
CCAGCTGAAATGATAGGGCTCAAGTGCGACACAAAAACCCCGATTCCTGCAGATGAAATGTAGCGTAAATGCATGCAATCAACAAGAATTCGTTTACTACTTTCACTTGCTTTAGTGATAGCCGTGTCCAAAACAACAGAATTGCTTGCGTCTAATTCCCCTTCCAAACGCAGTACCCAAATACCGCCATTGTCAAAGCCCGTTATCTTAATTCGATCTTTTTCATCCATACCAAAAAAATAAGTTGTTCCACTACTTACTTTGTAAAAGTACGGACTTGAGACGAGCTACCCTATTTTATCTTGATAACCACCACAGAATGATCGTCTACTTTGTTGTCTAAGCCTACGAAATCATAGTAATCATCCAAGATGATTTCTTGCAGCTCATTTGGACTAGCATCGGTGTTTTCGTTGATCAGAATTTGAATCCGTTCGTGTCCAAACATTTCATCGCTATTCGGTCCTCTGCCCTCGCTAATGCCATCCGTAAACAGGATGCAAATGTCTCCGCTTGAAAGATCGATTTCGTAGGTGCTGATGTAGTTTCGATAGCTGGCATCTCTAATAATACCCAAACCTAAACCTTCATCTTCGATGCAAATGGTTTCATCCAATTGGGCGGAGTAATAAATGAGGGGCGTATGACCCGCACGGCCATAATGCACTATATTTTTTTCGAAATCGAATTCAGCGTAGGTAGCCGTGACAAACATATTGCTATCTAGAGAATTCGCTAACACATTGTTGGCCATTTCTAAAAATGAATCAACGGGTAAGTTGAGTTGTATCAGAGCGTGAAAGACGCCTTTCAGTTGGGCCATGTAAAAAGCTGCCGATGCACCAGAGCCTGACACATCTGCGATAATTACACCTAAGCGCTTTTTATCCAGTTCAATGAAATCGTAATAGTCGCCCCCAACTTCTTGAAGACTATCGGCGTAAGCCGACATCTCATAAAAATCAGAACTTGGAAATTTGGAAGGCATCAGCGAACGCTGGACATTCCTAGCGATTTCTAGTTCTTGACGAGCACGATCGGCCTTGATAGAGTTTTTTGATAATAAATCCTTCTCCAATACCAAGCGTGTTTGCTCCACAAAGCTTTCGGCCAATTGCACGTTATATTGATCGAAACCGTCAGAGTAATTTTTTAATAAAAACAAAACCAACTCTAATTCTCCCTTTAAAACGAGTGGAACAACTAGGAGAGATCGATAAGGGAAATTACTCTTTCCTTGAAAGGGATCTTGATACAAATCTTGGTAGTAAGTAGATCCATCTTGAGTAGCATCTGTTTTGTGTGTCGCGATGGTTTTGTCTTGCAAAAGTTCGGCAATTTGTTCTCTTTTGAAACCGCCACTGTAAAACACCGCTTCTTGAGCTCTTCCAGGTGCGCGCATCATGAAAGCAGCATCGGCTCTCGTCTCTTCATAACAAATGCTGAATAAAAGACGACAAGTATCGGCTGGATCTTCGTTTTGAATGACTGACTTATGCAAGGCATGAAAACTCAAGATTTCATTCGAGCGCTGCTCTTGTATGGAGCTCAAGGGCATATTGAAAACCAGCGTGAGGATAGCAAAAAGATTATAGAGTAATAAAAAGCCGAGCGGTAATATGAAGAAGATGCTGCGTGACCATTCTTTCGGGAACAGACTCGTGATCGACAAATGGCTCAAGCTCTGTACAAGTCCGATAAAGATGAGACTGATAACTAGCAGATAAACCATGCTCAACAGCTTTCCATTTCTATTCACTAAGGCGATCCATTTTACCCTAAAGACAAAGTAGAAACTCCAAATGAGCCCAGCAGCGAGAATTAAGCCTGAGAAAATTCGTGGATAAGGCCAAAACGGTAAATGTAGAATGGCCGAAGCTCCTAGTAATACCAACCAGCGATCCCACTGCTCATAAACCTCCGATTGCTCTTGCTTGACGTGTAGTTTACGGTACAGAAATAAGCTGTACAATAAGAAGTTTAAGCTGCTAAAGACCACCAGTAGATCCAGAACTGCTGCTACGGTTCCCATTTCTTTTCCTATTATCCCCTTGGCCAAAGGGCCCATCAAATTGAGCAGCAGCACCAAAACCCCAACCGATATGATGCGGGTAAGTAGTTCTTCAACTTTTTGAAGGTCACTGCCAAACTCCAAGCGGGAGTAGGCGAATAAGTGAAGGATAAGACAAGCGATCCAGCTGATGCTAATGAGCACTTCGTGATTGGCTTGAAACAAAACAAGATAAGCGACTCCTAAAAAGGAGATCAGCCCTAAGATAAAGAGCGACTTAAATTGAAGTAATAGTTTCATGCAGGGGGTCTACTCAAATTTAAGATTCTTAGATAGTCTTTAATAGCCTTAAGGTCTTTATGTTCTGTAATTCGGTCAATTCTAGTAATTAAGTGTCTTAATCGAGGGATTCAAGCACCCACATTTATTACCAAACGCTTTTTGCCTTTCTTTTGAGCTTCATGGGCTAATTCCTTCTACCTTTGCGGACTAAAGAAAAATTGTCATGAGAAAACATCGTAAGAGAAAGGTTTTGGAAGATGTTGAGGTGGTAGATATTGTGGCAAGAGGTAAGGGTTTTGCTACCATGCCGAATGGGAAAGCACTCTTCATTGACGATGCCGTTCCTGGAGATGTAGTCGATGTTTTAGTACGTAAAAACACATCGGGTTATGTGGCGGGTCGCGTTCTAAATATGAAGAAGCCATCCGAAGATCGAATAGATTCCTTCTGTGAGCATTTCGGTACCTGTGGAGGCTGTAAGTGGCAGTATTTAGATTACCAAAAACAACTCGAGTACAAAGAGAAAATCGTAGGGGATAACTTCCGACGACTAGGGAAATTAGAGTTCGATGAAATTCGCCCAATCATCGGAACTAAAGAACAGACTTTTTATCGAAACAAGATGGAATATACTTTTTCTTCAAACCGTTGGATCGATAAACATGAGGTAGCTGAGGACGAAAGAATTGACGATAGACGAGGAGTGGGTTTTTATGTTCCGAGTTCTTTTTTGAAGGTGGTAGACATTAAAAAGTGCCATCTGCAGGGTGGAGGAAGTAATGAAGTGCGTAATTTTCTTCGTGATTATGCAGTGGAACACGATTTGACTTTTTACAATTTGTTGAAGCATACTGGCTTCTTGCGCAACTTGATTGTGCGGACAACGGTCGCAGGAGAATTGATGATTGTACTACAAGTGGCGGAACAAAATCAGCCGCTTATTGAACAAGTCATGGAAGCATTGCTAGAGCAATTTCCAGAGGTGACGAGTCTCAATTATGTGATCAATCAGAAGCGCAATGATACCATGTATGACCAAGAAGTCATCACTTATCATGGACAAGCATTTATTACTGAATACTTAGAAGAGCTTAAGTTTAAGATTAGCCCAAAATCGTTCTTTCAAACCAACCCGAAGCAAGCCTTAGAACTCTATTCGATCATTCGCGATTTTGCCGATTTGAAAGGAGAAGAATTGGTCTATGACTTGTATACTGGAACAGGAAGTATTGCGCAGTTTGTTTCACGTTATTGCAAGCACGTTGTAGGCATTGAAGAAGTGGCCGACGCGATTAAAGATGCAAAGTACAATTCGGAGCAAAACGAACTCACTAATTGCGATTTCATAGTAGGCGACGTGCGTAAGGAGTTTACGGCGAAGCTTTTGGAAAAATACGGAACGCCAGATCTCATTATCACTGACCCTCCAAGGGCTGGATTGCACCCTGATGTAGTAAGACAATTGAACCAAAGTGGAGCCGAACGAATCGTGTATGTAAGTTGTAATCCTGCCACACAAGCGCGGGATTTGGGCTTGATGAAGGAGCATTACAAGATCGAAAAAATACAGCCGGTTGATATGTTTCCTTTTACCTACCACATCGAAAATGTGGTGCTTTTAAGTAAAATATAAATGCATTTGCACTCGGGTCATGGCAGCAGTATTTACCTTTTTGGAAAAGATTGTTTGATGACAGGGAGTGGAGGATGCACTAAATTTGTATAAGTGGAAAATAAGGAGAAAGACCAGCAAGGAAACCTCTTAGAATTGCGTAGTGACATTAAAGTGATTGGTGACTACCTGAAGGAAATCTCTAATGAGGTGATTGAATTGGGTATTAGTGAACATCCCATTTTTGTGGCGCATCGAGAAGATAACGTGCAATTGGGAAAACCTATCATCAAAAGAGAGCAGTCGAAAACCAATTGGTCGTACAATGCTTCAGTAATGGAGGAGTTCGTAAAAAAGGGCTTTTTGAAAGAAGAAAATCTAGACCAATTCAAAATGGTGTACAAAGATTCTTCTCGATTTGTATGTTTTTTTATTGTTGACCCAAAACAAATGGAGTTTGTTTGGGCGCCCTACGATCTAGACGCCGATCTGAAATAGAACTTTCCAGCAGTCGCCGCAACTCCCGTTTATTTTAATAATAAAAGATGAATTGGGAATCAATAAAAAGGGAAGCTCAGGCGAGCTTACGAGATTTTGCGGGCTTGCTCTACCCTGAATTATGTTGCGGCTGCGGCTGTCGATTGGACGAACAAGAAGAGCAGATTTGCCTACATTGTCTACACGATCTTCCTCGAACGAAGTACCATTTAGATGCAAAGAATCCAATAGAGCAAATGTTCTGGGGAGAAGAGAAGGTGAAAGCCGCAACCGCTTGGCTCACTTTTCGAAAAGCTTCGCCAGTGCAAGGGATTATGCACCAATTGAAATACGGAGGGCGAGAAGATTTAGGGCTACAATTAGGCGAGCGATTTGCAGCAGATTTGATCGGAGACGCTCAATGGGATTACGATGCGCTTGTTCCCGTTCCTTTACACCCTCAGCGACAAGCCGCTCGTGGCTACAATCAGGCAGAAGTTTTAGCAAGAGGAATGGCAAAATTGACGGGATTGCCCGTGCTAGAAAATGCCTTGTTTCGAAGAACCGCCAATGCAACACAAACGAAGCGATCGCGTTGGGAACGCTGGGCGAATGTAGAGTCCATTTTTGGCTGCCAAGCAGCAACTGCCCTAGAAGGAAAACGAATTTTACTTGTAGATGATGTAATTACTACGGGCTCGACCTTGTCCTCCTGTGCGCGTGAATTGCTTGCCGTGCCAGGAACTACTGTGCTCATTGCTGCTGCCGCTTATGCCCAGCAGTTTTAATTGAATGCATAGCCTTCATTGGATATACAAAGGAATCAGTTGCATGAAGTTTAAGACTAGTCATTTTTTGACAAAGCGATTAGCTCCAAGTATTGCCCCCTTATTATCGATCCATTTGAGAACATAGCTGCCATATGGAGATGGAGTACAAGAGAAGTAATCGTTAGAAGGCGAGTAGAGTTTGTGCCCCCTTTTCCTGTGATCTATTAAGAAGCTAATTCCCTAACATCGTACTAGATTTTCTACAAATAATACTATTGAATAACAGTCACCGTTTGCATTAAGCAAGGCAACAAGCCTTTGACTACCTATTTTTGCAGCTTAATAATAAAAGGTGAATCGAAATCCACTGTTCTATATCGGTCTAGGTTTTTTCTGTTTTATGC
>CALFBW010000198.1 GCA_937951415.1 uncultured Chitinophagales bacterium
CTACTTGAAAAATGCTGCATTGAATGGTACTGCTGTGGTAAACAACCCATTTTGGTGGAGTGCTGATGAGAAATTTTTCAACAGTGCATTGATGGAAAATATTGGAGTACCTGTTCCAAAAACAGTGATTCTTCCTTCGCATCACCGACCAGAGGACACGGATGAAAACTCATTCCGCAACTTGGTATTTCCTACTAATTGGGAAGAAATTTTCAACTATATCGGATTTCCAGCTTACATGAAACCACACGATGGTGGTGGATGGAAAAGCGTTTATCGTGTTGAGAATCCGCAGGACTTGTTCGAAAAGCATGCAGAGACTGGAAAATTGGTCATGATGTTGCAAGAGGAAATTGAATTTGATAGCTATTTCCGCTGTTACTGTCTAGGGCAGAAGGATGTCTTGATCATGCCTTACGAGCCAAGAAACCCGCATCACTTGCGTTATGTTGTAGAGAACCCTACAACCGATAATGCATTGTTGAGTCAGATGGAAGATTTGGTAATAAAAATTAACCAAGCGCTAGGATACGATTTCAATACAGTGGAATTCGCTGTTCGTGACGGTATTCCTTACGCGATTGATTTCTGTAATCCTGCTCCAGATGCTGACATTCATTCGGTAGGTGAAGAGAATTTCGAATGGATTGTAGAACATGCTGCACTTTTCGCGATTGAAAAAGCACAAGCACACCAAGAAGGTCAAAGTAATATTTCTTGGGGTTCTTACGTGAGTCAGCAAACACAGCCTACTGGTCGCGTGACTGGCACGAAAAGAGTAGTCAAAAGAAAAGTTGCTGCTTCTACGAAAGCTTCAGCTTCTGTAGAGTCAAAGTCGAAAGTAAAATCAAAAGGTAAAGCGAAAGCAGCGCCAAAGGCAAAGGCGGCGCCTAAAGCGAAAGCAAAGGCAACTACTAAAGCAAAAACGGCGAGTAAGGCAGTAAAGGCTGCTAAGTCGGGCGCTAAAAAAGTAGCGGACAAACTTTCAAAAATCGAAGGAATTGGACCAAAGATCGAAGGTTTGTTGCGTGCAGATGGCATTGACAGCTACAAGAAATTAGCGAAAGCTTCTAAGAAAAAATTACAGAAAGTTTTGGATGAAGCTGGACCAAGATTCCGTATGCACAACCCATCTACATGGGCTGAGCAGGCAGTATTAGCTGCTTCAGGTGAGTGGACCAAGTTGCAGAAATTGCAAGACAAATTACAAGGAGGAAAGAAAAAATAGCTCAAGTTGATAATTTGGTCTTTTTGAATAAATAGTCTAAATCCCAGTCCCGAAAAAGGACTGGGATTTTTATGTAAAAGGATAGGCTTTGGCTTATCTTTAGTAGGAAAATAGATAGCATGCAATTGGAAGAGAAAAAGATGCGCTTAGCGATATTGGATTTGTACGAAGGCAAGGCCAATCAGGGAATGCGTTGTATCAAGGAGATAGCAGCTCGTTACTCAGCTGTAATGGATGTTGAGGTCTTTGATGTCCGCTTGGATAACTGCGTGCCTGATCTATCGTTCGATTTGTACATTTCTAGCGGTGGTCCTGGAAATCCTTTAGAAGGTAATGGCATTTGGGAAAAGAAATGGCAAGCTTGGCTAGACGCTGTTTGGAATCATAACAAGAGTGCCGATAAAGAAAATCGCAAACACGTTTTCTTCATTTGCCATTCGTTTCAAATGGCTTGCCATCATTTTGGATTGGGTAAGATAACACGTCGGAAGTCGACTTCTTTTGGAGTTTTTCCAGTACATAAAACCGAAGCTGGAAGTGATGACATTATCCTCAATAAATTAGACGACCCATATTATGTGGTGGACAGTCGTGATTGGCAACTTATTCAGCCGCGAATTGAAGTATTTGCTGAGAAAGGTGCTTCGATTTTGAGTTTGGAAAAAATTCGGAAGCATGTCGATTTAGAACGTGCAGTTATGGCGGTTCGTTTTTCAGAAGAAATGTTGGGAACACAGTTTCATCCCGAAGCGGATCCAGCAGGAATGCATGAACACTTCACTAAGGAAGAAACGCGAGTATCGGTAATCAAGACGCATGGAGTAAGCCGCTACGAAAAGATGATGGATCAGTTAGAAGATCCTCAAAAACTTTATCATACACATCAGCAATTTATCCCTTCTTTTATTGAAAATGCACTCGCTTGTAAGTCTGTTGGGCTTGCATCATATCAGAGCTAATGATCCCAGAATTTCGCAAGGCCTTTAATAAAGCCTTCCAGCCCGAGCAATACGCAGAATTGTTGGAGAAAATTAAAGCACGGCATGATTTAGCTCCCGCTTTTCGGGTAGCTGAAACACCGGTAGTTATCCCTAATGCGCTTAAGCAAAAACTTATTGATGCATGCAAAGAGCTGAGCGCGATTATTCAAGAAAAAGGCTTCAAGGAAAAAACGGAAGATTCATTAAAGGCTTTTGACGTGCGCGTTCCTGGAGAAAAAGAGTACAGTCATTTTTTGCAAATGGATTTCGCTATTTGTAAGGAAGATGATGGCTCGCTTTTGCCCCAACTAATCGAATTACAAGGTTTTCCAAGTTTGTACTTTTTTCAAGACATGCTTTCCAAGAGCTATACTGAAGCATATGGGATTGATGAAAAATACCAACCTTTTCTAAGTGGTTTGGATTCTGAAGGATATCGAAAATTATTAAGAGAGATTATTGTGGGTCCTACCGATCCCGAGAATGTGGTGCTGCTAGAGATTGAACCAGAAAAGCAAGCAACTTACATCGACTTTTTGGCTGCTCAAGAAATCTGTGGAATTCCAATTGTTTGCGTAAGTAAGGTAATAAAAAAGGGTAGGAGCCTTTGGTATAAAAATAGCGAAGGAAAGGAAATTCCCATTGTAAAAATATTCAATCGAGTTATTCTAGATGAATGGGATCAGCGCCCTGATTTACCACGCCCTTACGATTTTCGAGATGATGTTGAGGTGGAATGGATAGGTCACCCTGCTTGGTTTTTTCGAATCAGTAAATACACTCTTCCACTTTTAAAAAGTATTTACGTTCCTGACAGCGCTTTTTTAGATAAGGTCAAAGAATATCCAAGTGATTTGGAAAACTACGTTCTCAAGCCATTGTACAGTTTTGCTGGAGCGGGAGTAGATTTGCACCCTACAAAAGAAGCACTCGATAAAATCGAAAATCGAGAGAATTTTATTTTACAAAGAAAAATTAATTACGGTCCTGTAGTGGATACTCCTACAGGCGATGCTAAATGCGAAATCCGAATGCTGATGCTTTGGGATAAGGAGCTGGGTACTTGGAAAATTGTCAATAATCTCGTCCGCCTGAGCAAGGGAGAAATGATCGGTGTTCGATTTAATAAGGATAAAGATTGGGTAGGAGGAAGCGTTGGATTTTTTGAAGCCTAAAATATATAGGGAGTTCGTCGGGAAAGGAGATTCCCTTTCCGCATCCAAATTGAATTAGGGGTTCGTCGGGACAGGAGATTCCCTGTCCGTATCCGAATTGAATTAGGGGTTCGTCGGGACAGGGCATGCCCTTTCCATATCCAAATTGAATCAAGGGTTCGTCGGGACAGGAGATTCCCTTTCCGTATCCAAATTGAATCAAGGGTTCGTCGGGACAGGGCATGCCCTGTCCGTACCGAAAGAAATTCTTTC
>CALFBW010000199.1 GCA_937951415.1 uncultured Chitinophagales bacterium
AGAAAAAGTATTCACTTTGTGAGGAAGTAAAATAGTCAAATGATAAAATTCTTCTCACATATTATCAAACGGTTACAAGAAAAGATTGATTTGTTGTTATCTGAAGTGAGATCACTTCGAGAGGAGTTAAGTGTACGGGAGCAGATTTTATCGAACAAAGATAGGGAGATAGCCTTACTCAAATCAGAGTTAGAAAGGCGCAAATCAAGTGCTCGCAAAGATAGCCAAACAAGTAGTAAGCCCCCCTCAAGTGACAAAGGTAGAGGTAAACGCAAGGGGAAGAATAACCGTCGTCCAAGCGATAAGAAATCAGGTGGACAGCCAGGTAATTCAGCGAAGACCTTAGACCAGGTAAGTAGTCCGGATAAAGTAGAGTTATTATCAGTTGATGAGTGTTCATTTTGTGGGACAGATTTATCGAAAGTATTGAGTGATTCGGTGGAAAAACGTCAAGTATTTGAACTTATGCCCTCTAAGCTAGAGGTGATAGAATACCAAAGAGAGCGGAAGTTGTGTCCACTATGTGGAGAAGCAAACAAGGGGAGTTTTCCATCAGGGGTAACTGCGCCCGTCCAGTATGGTAGTGGTATTCGTTCTAAGATAGTGGATTTGAATGTGCAACATTTTTTGAGTTATAGGCGGATTCAGGATTTGTTCCAAGATTGGTTTTCCTTACGTATTAGTGGAGGTTTGATATATGATAGTCTTCAAAAAGGCAAGCAACTTTTACAACAGACTTATGAGCCAAAAGTAGAAGCCTTGTTGTTAGCAAGTCTAGTGGTTCATGCGGATGAAACGGGGGTGTATATTACAGGTGTATCAGGGAGTAAAAGACAGTGGCTTCATGTGTTGAGTACCGATAAAGTGACGCTGTATCAAGCGCATCCTAAACGCGGACAAGAAGCCATCGAAGATTGGGGACTGCTGCCTCAATATACAGGTACACTACTGCATGACGGCTTCAAGAGTTATCCCATCTATGAGCAATGTCGGCACGGACTTTGTCATGCACACCATTTGCGGGAATTACGTTTTTTTGAAGAGGAAGAACAGGCAATTTGGGCTTGGCAGATGAGTCTGTTTTTATGTTCAACCAAACGACATCGAGCACAGCTCCTCGAAGAAGGGAAAACCACTTTCGATAAGCTACAGCTAGAACAATATCGAAAACGATACTTCCAAATTATTGAATATGGTAGAGCACACGCCCCACCTGATCCACCTAGAAAAAGTACGCGAGGTAAAGCACCTCAACATCCACAGAAGAATTTACTCGACCGTTTCTTGCTACAACAAGAGCCAATGCTCCTATTCCTAGAGGATTTTAAAATCCCTTTTGATAATAATCAAGCCGAACGCGACTTACGAATGAGTAAAACTAAACAGAAAGTACAAGGTACTTTCCGTTCCAAAAAAGGCGCGGATGCTTTTGCTGTTATCAAAGGCTATTGTTCTACTGCCAAAAAAAATGGCAAGTCTATTCTTAAAGCGCTCAAGGATTTGTTTGAGCAAAAACCCTTTGTCCCTAGCTAATTTGTACCCGAGTAGTAACGAAAAAAATGTATTTTAAGAGACGTGGCAAGAATGATTTTATGAAAAAAAGAGGGGCAGCCGAAAAATGTTTATACTGGCAAAGTACTTGATTTAAATATTAGGATAGCAAAAAATAATTCAAACAATACCTCCTATTATTACCCTAATATGAAAAGCTTGATTGAAGAGCAAACACTACATATTCTACAACAATTAAAATAAAGCCAAAAAATCTAGGAAATTGAAGTGTTTTTTCCACAAAGAGAATCCAAGATTCAAAAATACTTGTATATTAATCTGGGTTTTTATCGTTTCTAAGGAACACGAAAAGCTAAATTTACTTTTTCCCACTAGAGTTGTTCAGAAATAAGCATTGTGTATATGAAAGTTAGCTTTTTGTGCTAGATAAAGCTCTTTTTCGAGGGCATAGCCATAGCTACGGGCGAGAAAAAGATGAAATATAGTGCGAAAAGATATTTTCATATACCAACTTATTATTTTTGAACAACTCTACTACTAAGAACAAAACACGATTCAATGAAGCAATTAGGCATCACTACTATAGCATTTGGATTTCTTCTTTTATTATTGAGCAATACCTCCGATTCTACAATAGAAATAGTAGCGAAAGAAAAACTCTCCGACTACCAGTTCTTTGTAGGCAAACTCTCCGATATGCAGCCTGCAGAAGGCGTGTTGCCTTATACGCTCAATAGCCCTTTGTTTTCGGACTACGCAGAAAAAGCACGTTTTGTACGCTTACCAGAAGGGGAAAAAGTACTCTATAATGCGATGCAAGTACTCGATTTCCCGGTAGGGACTGCGATCATCAAAACCTTTTATTATACCAAGGATGCACGCAAACCAGAAAAAGGTCGCCGCTTGATGGAAACGCGCCTATTGCTGCATGAAGAAGAGGGTTGGGTTGCGCTACCTTATATATGGGATGATGCGCAAAGCGAAGCTTACCTTGATGTAGCAGGCGATAGCAAAACCATAGAATGGCGCGACAAAAAGGGGAAAAAACATAAGCACGAATACTCTATCCCGAATATGAATCAATGCAAAGGATGTCATCTGCGCGGTGATGCCATTATGCCTATCGGGCCATCCGCTCGACAACTGAATGGTGCATTTGAGTATGCAACAGGAAAAATGAATCAATTGAAAAAGTGGGAAGCAATAGGTATACTTGAAAAACTCCCCGCATTAGAACGTATCCCTAAATTAGCCACTTGGGATGTACCTGAAACAGGCGATTTGAATAGCCGCGCTCGTGCCTACCTAGATATCAATTGCGGACATTGTCACAACGCCGAAGGCCCAGCCAATACATCGGGTTTATATCTTGATATTCACGAGTCGGATAGGGCAAAAGTGGGCATTGGCAAAGCACCTATTGCTGCGGGACGTGGCTCGGGAGGACGTAGCATAAGTATTGCTCCTGGCAAGCCCGACGCATCTATTTTAGTCTATCGGATGGAATCCACTGATCCTGGCGTAATGATGCCCGAATTGAGTAGAAAACTCATGCACAAAGAAGGCGTAAGTTTGATTAAGGAATGGATAAAGGAAATGAAATAATACTTCGTGGATTTAGGCTTCTACTGGCACAAGGAGTTTATTAATCGTTTGTATTAGCACCCCGCGCTGAATCGGTTTGGAGGCGAAGGCATCGAAGCCTTTTTCTAGAAGGGCCGTTCTTTCTTCATTCATACCAAAGGCAGTAAGGGCAATAATCGGTAATTTTGGACGCACTTTTTTAATTATTTCCATCGCTTCTATACCGCCCATCACTGGCATCTTAATATCCATAAGCACTATGTCTACTTCTGGATGCGCTTTGATGAAATCAACTGCTTCTTGCCCATTCTTCACACAGTACAAATGCGTAGGCGTATTTTCTAATAATTTCTGAACCAATAAGGTATTAAATAAAACATCTTCTGCTAATAAGATAACCGTATTCTGTAAGATAACTTCAGAAGAGGTGGGTTGCGCTGCTTTAAGTCCATGAATGGGTTTATAAGGAATAGAAAGCATAAAAGTACTGCCTACGCCTTCTGCAGACTCTACCAAGGATAAGCTTCCACCTAAAAGCTCTGCAAAGGCTTTAGAAATAGCTAAACCAAGTCCTGTTCCTTTTATAATTCGTTCTTTTGAGTGTTCTAGCTGTTGAAACCGATTAAAAATTATAGATTGATGTTTCTTTGGAATGCCAATACCTGTATCTTGAATGAAAAACTGGAGAAATTTTTTATCTTCTGTAATTTTTAAAGTAGCCTTAATACCGCCTTTTTCCGTAAACTTAAAGGCATTGCTGATTAAATTGCTTAGTATTTGTTGCACTTTTTGTCCATCCGTTTCAATAAAAAAATCTTGCATATTGTCAGGGAATACACACTCACAATCTAAGCCTTTTTCCTCTACGGCATGCCAAAAAAACAACTTCAAGTCACCCATTAATTTATATACATCTAAAGGAGCTTGAACTACTTTTATTTGTTCTGTTTCTATTTTTGAAATATCTAATACATCATTGACAATAGCTAAGAGCTGTTGGCTACCCCTATAGACTATATCAGCATATTCAGAAGCTGCTTCAGGAAGTTCTTCCTGTGTAAGTAATTTTGAAAAGCCTAAAATTCCATTCATTGGCGTTCTAATTTCGTGGGACATATTCGCTAAAAAAGCAGATTTCAGATGGTTTGTTTTTTCTAGCTGTTCTTGAATTACTAGTAATTTCTGCTCTCTATCATTTAGCTCTAATAGGGTCAAATCATTATGCTTACTTATTATAAAACAATAAAAAAGAA
>CALFBW010000200.1 GCA_937951415.1 uncultured Chitinophagales bacterium
CTCAGAAAGCGCCAGAATACAAGCACTTGCAACGTGCAAAACCAGGTATTACATCCTGGGGGATGGTCAAATTTGGTTATGCAGAAAACATTGAACAGATGATTGAACGCATGAAATTTGACCTGCTCTATATCGAAAATATGTCAATTGCTTTGGACCTCAAGATCATGATTTACACGGTTTTAATCCTCTTTCAAGGCAAAGGAAAATAAACTGGTAAGTACAAAAGTCAACTTCTGTCTCCGCCGCAGAAGTCCGTTCTCACTCATTTATTCTTAGTAGATCAAACAAATAGCTGCATTTGTTTGACGGAGAAGTTCAAAACATTGGAACTCTGCTACAAAACAAGGATATTTGCGGCATTCTGATACGTCGCTTTCTGCGGATTGAGGCGTTTAACTAATTAGACCCATTGAAATGAAGCGGGAAATTATTCAAAGACTGCAAGGAATTGTCCAACATGTTGATGTTGAAGACATGGCAAGAGAAGTATTCAAATTGAAGCGTACTTACCACGATTATGATGGCAAGGACATGGATTTTGGAGCCCCAGAGAGTGAACTAGACGGAAAGTTCGAAAATTTAATTACTGAATTTGAGCAGCGTCGTGAGAACTTGAAGGCCAGCAAAGAGCTTGCGTTGAAAAACAAGATTTACACGAAGAAGTTGATCATTGAAGACTTGAAGGATGTGATCGAGAATGAAGGTAACATTGGTACTGCCTTCGATCGTGTGAAAGTCATTCAAACGCGTTGGAAAGAAAGTCCTCGTGTACCTGCTGAGGTCGACAAAGATCTGTACTTGGAATATAAGCACCATGTAGATGTTTTCTATCACAATGTGCGTATCGCCAGAGAGTTCCAAGATGGAGACTACAAAAAGAACTTAGAGAAAAAGCGTGTAATTCTTGCTGAAATGGAAAAGCTAGCAGACATCGAAGATGTTCGTGAAGCAGAAAAGCAATTGAAAAAACACCAAGCTGCTTGGCGTGCAGCAGGAATGATTCCACGTGCAAACATGGATGAAATCATGCCACGCTACAAAGCTATTGGCGACGCCGTTTATGTACGAATCAATGAATACTATGAAGGGCGAAGAGGTGAGTTAGATGATAACTTACGCAAGAAGATTGCTTTGTGTGAAGATCTGAACCGCGTAGTTGCTTTGGAGTGCAAAACGTTCAAAGATTGGCAAGAGCGCACCAATCAGGTAGTTGATTTTCAAAAGCAATGGAGAGAGATTGGTTTCTCTTCAGAGAATGAACAAGTATGGGGCGTATTCCGTAACATTTCGGATCGTTTCTTCGATGCAAAACGCGATTATTTCGACGTCCTAGATCAACAGCGTGCAAACAACAGCAGCTTGAAAGCTGAATTGTGTGTTCAGGCGGAGGAGATGTCTACTTTGACCGATTGGAAAAACACCACAGAGCGCTTAATCAAGTTGCAGAAAGAGTGGAAAGGCGTGGGCCCTGGCTTGCGAAAAGACGAGCAAAAATTGTGGGAGCGTTTCAGAGCTGCTTGCGATGCCTTCTTCGAAGCTAAGAAAAACCATTTCCAAGGTCAGGCCGCTGAGCAAATGGATAACTTGGAAAAAAAGAATGCTTGTATTGAAGGCATTTTAGCAATGGAAATTAGCGAGGATACCGATGCGAACTATAACCGCATTAAGGAACTTTCTGCTGAGTTTGCCAGCATTGGTTTCGTACCATTCAAGCACAAAGACAACGTATACGATCGTTACCGTGCAGCATTGGATGCGAAGTACGGTGAGTTGAAGCTAAACAGAAGCCAGCAAGATGAGTTGGACAAATCAGCAGCAAATGCTCCTGGAGGAAATTCAGCTTATGTTGATTATGAAGAGACTTCTGACTACGCTGAAGAGCGTCAATTGCGCGATAAGATTTCTAAGTTGCAAGAAGAAGTTCTTCAGTATGAAAACAACCTAGGATTCTTTGGCGGCAAGACGGACAACCCAATGGTTCAAGAGATTGAGCAAAAAGTCGCCAAATTGAAAAGTGAATTGGGTGGGTTGCGTTCACAATTAAAAGTGGTGCGCGACAAAATCCGAGCTGAGATTGCAGCGGAAGACGCAGCGAAGGAAGCTGCAACGGCGGCGAAATTGGCGGCTATGGCTCCAGCACCAGTAGCTGAAGAAACTACAAGCGAAGAGCCTGCACCAGACGCAGAAGCTTAGAAAGCAGAACTAAAATTGAATATGGAAAGACGAAGTCGAAAGGCTTCGTCTTTTTTATTTATAAACGAGTCCAGATACTAATTATCTGCACCCACGATTATAGATAAAATAATCTCGCCTCTTCAGGTTTATTGTACTAAACTAAATGTTATCTATAATCATCCTATCCCTTCGAGATTAAAACAGCATTAAACTACCTGACAGATGCCTGTGAATTAAAACCTGATTCTAGATATTCCAAGGCCTTTTGAAGCACTTCATCTTTACCTTCGTTCGCACGGTAAAAGCCTTCGTTCTTGTAAATTTGCTGCGCAAGAAAAGCTTTTATTTCTCTTTTCAAATCGCTCTTATTGGCAGACATATCTGACGGACGAATTTCCTCCTCGCCTTCTCCTTGCAAATACAATTTGAAGTCTTCTAGCATTTTATCAGAAACCTTAAAATCTCGAATCCATTGCGAAACGGGAGTTTCCTTGCTGTACTTTGCTTTATTATCAGTGTAGTGTGTATGTGCAAATGCTGGAATAAATGAACGAGCAATGTAAAAGAAATCACTGCCGACAACGGTATCTAAAGGAACAAAAACATCGGGAGTAATTCCTCCACCTCCGTAGACAATTTTTCCTGACTTTGTCTGAAATTTTAGACTATCAATATGTGGAATGCTATCGGCGTAAAACAATTCCCCATTTTCGTAGCGCTCAGAAAGCTCGTCGCCATAGTCTTCGGCGCCTTTTTCGTATTCCTTTTGAATAGAGCGACCGGACGGCGTATAATATCGAGCAATGGTCAAACGCAATGCAGATCCGTCGGAAAGCATGTGCTGTTCTTGGACTAAGCCTTTACCGAAAGATCTTCGACCGAAGATTAATCCACGGTCCAGATCCTGAATGGCACCAGCTAAAATTTCACTCGCAGAAGCAGAACCTTGATCAATTAAAATAGCCAAATCACCTTCTTCGAAAAAACCATCTCGTTTAGCAATGTGGTTTTTACGCTTTGAGCTTCGTCCTTGTGTGTAAACCATTAATTCACGGCCACCAACTAGTTCGTCGATAATATTAGTCGCAGCATCTAAATAACCGCCACCGTTTTGACGCACATCAATAATTAATTGCTGCATTCCAGCGTCTTTTAGTTCCACCAATTTTTCACCAAACTCTTCATAGGTGGTAGCAGAAAAGCGATTTAATTTGATGAAGCCTACTTTATCATCAATCATATAACCCGCTTCCAAACTGTAAATTGGAATTTTGGCTCTTTTTATAGTAAACGGAATTAAGTCTTTGACGCCACGTCTTTTAATGTCAATTCGAACTTTGGTTCCCTTCTCCCCTTTCAATTTTGACATTACATCGTTGTTTGTCAATCCGATGCCTGCCACTAAAGTATCTTCAATATTAATGAGCATATCTCCCGATAAAATTCCCAAGGCTTCTGAAGGACCACCGGGCAGAGGATTAATTACGCGAACGGTATCTTTTATTATCCTAAACTCCACCCCTATACCTTCAAATTCTCCTGAAAGGGATTCACTGACCTTGGCAATTTCTCTTTTATTAATGTAGGTGGAATGTGGATCCAAACTACTCAAGGTAGATTCAATAATTTCTTCGCTTAATTCGGAGCGATCTACATCATCAACGTATCGATTATCGATGTAGTGAAACACTTCTTCTACATTCCTAAAATTGGTACTTCCTCCAGCAAAAGAGGAACGCTCCAATACAAGAGCTTCATACAATTCGTAACCAACAAACATTCCCAAGATAAGGGCAACAGCTACTCCCAATGGAAAATAAATCATCCAGCGATTTGCCTTTTGCCTTTTGGGTCTTTTGATAAAATTCTCAGTCATGTTTATTTCTGGTAATAAATTGCCATCGCTTTACTTAGCTGGTAAGAAAACAATATATCAGCAAAAGAAGTTGAAGTTAAAAAGATAAATTGTGGTTAAATAAATACTATTGAATAAGGTCGTACTTCTGCAGAATATGCTCTCGAGTACCTGCATTAAAGTGCCACCATTCCGTCATCATTACTCGAAAGCCGCCGTGCTTCATTGCTCTACGCAACAAATCTCGATTATCAATGTGTTCTTGCTTCAAAACCCCTTCGTCAACAAGTGCTTTTTCATGTCTTGGTTCAGATTCACGACCGAAAAAATCAAATCCTGAACCCATATCGATGGCTACACCCAATTCATCTAAAATGGTAACATCAACGGCTGCTCCGTAATTGTGTAGTGATTTTCCAGGACTTGCAACATAGCGGGACTTGCCCAATTCAGTCGCTCGATCACGCAATTGCTTTTGCACTGCTACTGGTCTGCACGCATCGTAGACCATAATTGAATAACGTGGATGCAACTCTCGTAGATGATTACTTGCTTTCGATAGCATCAGTGCTACGTCTTTTCTCAAGTAGGCCTTTTTCAAACCACCATACATATTCTTTCCTAGGAAGTTATCCTCCGAAGCATATTTCAAATCCACTTTGATTGCCTTATTAATGGTTTGTACATCTACTAATCCAGCCTCCTTCATTCGATCTTCCATCATCCTTTCACTTAGTGGAACGTCCCGAACAGGCTCATTCTGCTCATCCTTGCTTTCAAGGTTTGAGCTGCCATTCACAGGTTCTGGAGTCCAATCATCCGAAGCTACCCCCTCATTTATTACTTGTTCTTGCTTTTCTCCTTCCAACGCACTGCCTTCTTGATCGCTTTGAACAGTTTGTGCTTCTCCAGACAATTTTTCCGAATTAAAACAAACAAAAGCATTCAATACCATTAGAATAAATATGAAAAATAAAATCAAAGCATTTCGGAAAGTCAACATATATAGGGCGCTACATTTTGAACGAATCAGACGGGAAGACAAAGTATTTATTAAAAAATTACCAGTTAGTCTCCCTTTACGGAACCAAAGATAAGCTCTACCCCTTTATCCCTTTGAAATTCTAGTGTCGCTAATTGGGGATAAAGATTCCCCCAGGCCTTCAACAATTGAAGTATTTTTGCAAGGATAACAAGATGAAGAAGAAGGAATTATTAGATATCATAAATGAAGCCAGAGAGACGCGGGCCAGCTCTCTTTGCTTGTTTAATAAAAACATAGAAGAGTTACCTAAGGAAATTGGTGAGCTGATTCATCTTGAAGAGCTCAATATTGGTGACAACAACATCAATAAACTGCCCGACGAGATTGGCAAACTGAAGAGCTTACGGGTACTATCGGCAGACTTTAACAATCTCTCACAACTTCCAGATGCATTCTTTCAGCTAGAGCAATTACAAGAATTGGACTTAGAGAAGAATGCTTTTGTGGAACTACCTGAGCGTTTTGGTGACCTTAAGCAATTGCGAAGGCTTATCCTATGCTCTAATCACATTAAGACATTGCCTGAAAGTATTTGTCAATTAAATCGACTCGAAGTTTTGGAATTGGGTGAGAACTTACTTCAAAGCCTTCCCCAGCAGTTGGGACGTTTGAGTAATCTTTTGCACTTCACTGTAGATGAAAACAAACTCAAACAATTGCCCCCTTCGATCAGGGCGCTAAAGCAAATCAAGACTATTGATTTGTCTTCCAATGATTTCAATCACTTTCCGGAAAACCTGACACACTTAACCAGTTTAGTAGAAGTCTTTGCCAACGAGAATCAAATTGATGGAATTCCCGAAGACATTGATCAAATG
>CALFBW010000201.1 GCA_937951415.1 uncultured Chitinophagales bacterium
AGGCAAGTCACTTTTGCTCGAAGGAGCATCAGCCATTGAAGCTACGGAAGCAGCCGTTCAAATATTAGAAGACAGTATCTTATTCAATGCCGGTCGCGGGGCGGTTTATGCCAATTCGGGTGAACAAGAAATGGATGCCGCTTTAATGTGCGGCAAGACATTGGAGGCGGGTTCGATTTGCGGAGTTCAGCAAGTGCGTTACCCTATTTCCTTAGCGCGGAAGGTGTTAGCGCATTCCGAGCATGTTTTGTTGAGTGGGGCAGGAGCTTTAGCCTTCGCCAAGGAGCAAGGACTGTCCATAGAAGACAAGGCCTTCTTTCACTCCGAGTATCGCTACCAGCAGTTTTTGAAGGCGCGCGAATTAGGAGAAGTGCGCATTGAACATCATCCTTTTCCCGATGGAGATGAGAAATTTGGAACGGTTGGAGCCGTGGCTTGCGATGCATAAGGCAATATTGCAGCAGCGACTTCTACGGGTGGAATGACCAATAAAAAGTATGGTCGGATTGGGGATAGTCCCATCACAGGTGTGGGCAATTACGCCAACAATCGCACTTGCGCCGTTTCATGTACCGGGCATGGGGAATACTTCATGCGAGCCGTCGCGGCTTACGATCTTTCTTGTTTGATGGAATACAAGGGAATGACTTTGAAAGCAGCATCCGAGCATTTGATCTATGAAAAAATTCCCGCTTTGGGAGGAATGGGTGGACTTATAGCGGTAGACGCCAAAGGAGCCATGGCGATGCCTTTCAATACTGCAGGTATGTACCGCAGTTATTGGTCGTCAATAGACGATCAAATGGGAGTGAAAATTTTCCGTGAATAGCTTGCCCATTTTCTCGTATCATTGCCCTTCTATTCAAAAACCTCAAAGGGCATGAGCCTCGAAATCATTTATCAAGATCAGCAGATGGTCGCCATCAACAAACCGGCGGGTTTGCTGGTACACAAAACGAAACTGGCGAACGATGCAAAGGAGTTTGCCCTCCAGAAACTTCGAGATCAAATCGGACAGCACGTCTTTCCGGTTCACCGATTGGATCGCGGAACTTCGGGGGTTTTACTTTTTGCCTTAGATAAAGAAACGGCAGCTCTTCTCGGAGAACAATTTCGAGCGCATAACTTGAAGAAGACTTACCTCGCTATTGTGCGTGGATTTGTGGAGGAAGCCTATACGGTAGATTTGGCCCTCAAACGCGAGAGCGACGGCAAGTATCAACGAGCAGTCACGCACATAGAACCCCTTGAAAAAGTGGAGCTTCCGATTCCTGTTGGGAAGTACAAAAAGAGTCGCTATTCCTTGCTGCGCGTACATCCAGAAACGGGAAGAATGCATCAAATCCGCCGTCATTTGGCGGGCTCCAATCACCCCATCATTGGTGATCATCCACACGGCGATCACCGACACAATAAGTCATTTATTCGCGAATTGGGTTCCAAGCAACTGCTGCTCCACGCACAAAGCTTGGAATTTAAACTTCCCATGAGCAAAGAGGTCTTAAGACTAAAAGCGGGACTCGATTATTATTGGGAGGAAGCACTGGATTGGCTGGCTTGGACTATTGAGCAATAATATACCGACACAGCTTCGTCTTCTACTGACAGATTGCCCTATTTGACTGCGCCTCTGCCCGCAATGGTTTACTTTTGCACTCCATTTTAGAAAATGATGCGTGCCGTCTGATATTTTCTGCACATCGCCTAGAAACCACAAGATGAAGAATTCACTACTTCTATTTGCACTGACATTGTTACTGAATATGACCAACCTAATGGCGCAGAACAACATGAACATAGAGTATAAATTAAGCATATTAGAACCGCATACGCATTACGTCGATGTGGAGATGAACATAGATGGAATTGAAGGAGATACCTTGGAATTGATTATGCCGGTTTGGACGCCGGGTTCGTATCTGATCCGAGAGTTTCCTAAGAATGTAGAGGAGTTTTCTGCACGAACTGGCGATCAAGTATTGGAACAAGGGAAAGTGGCAAAGCACACTTGGCAAATATTGACCAATGGCGCGAAGTCCGTTTCGGTGCAGTACCGCGTTTATGCTTATGAATTGACGGTGCGTACGAGTTATGTAGATGCAGGAAAAGCTTACCTCAACGGGACAAGCATTTTTATGTATGTAAAAGATCGATTGGATTTGCCTTCCACGGTTCGCATTAAGTTTTATGATAAGTGGAAGCAACTGATTTGCCCTTTGAAGCCGGTTGACGGTGACAAGTGGTCTTTGAAAGCTGCCAACTATGACGAGTTGGTCGATTCTCCCATTTTAATCGGTAATCCTGATGTGTTTGAGTTTACTGCAGCTGGTGTGCCGCATACGGTGGCTTTTGACGGCCGTGGAAACTACGACAAAGAGCAAATCATCGAAGATTTTACCAAGTTCACGGAAGTAGAAACGGACTTGTTCGGGGACAATCCTTGTGAGGATTATACCTACATCGTTTTAAATACGGAGAACTCGTACGGAGGCTTAGAGCACTTGAATTCTACGAGCTTGATTTTCCCGCGTTGGGGCTATAAGGACAAAAGACAGTATTTGCGTTTTGTCTCATTGGCTGCCCACGAATACTTCCATTTGTGGAATGTGAAACGTATTCGTCCCGTTGAATTAGGCCCTTTCGATTACACCCAAGAAAATCATACCGAAAGCCTTTGGATTGCAGAAGGATTTACAAGTTACTACGATGAGTACTTGTTACGTCGCGCAGGTATTATTGATGAAGCAAAATACCTTGAGCTACTAGCAGAGGTGTTTAATTACAACGATAACACGCCTGGAACACGCGTGCAACCTTTAGCTGAATCGAGCTTTGATGCTTGGATTAAGTTCTACCGTCAAAATGAGAATTCTAGCAATTGCTGTACTTCCTATTATACAGGAGGAGCTGGAATTGTTGCCAGCTTTGACTTGGTGATTCGCCACAATTCGAATGGTGAAAAAAGCCTAGATGATGTCATGCGCTATTTGTACAATGAGATTTACAAAAAGAAAGATCGCGGTTACACGAAAGAGGAAGTGAAAGAGGCATTCGAATCTGCCCTAGGAGAAAAGACCGATTGGTTCTTAGAAAAATACGTTTACGGTTGTGAGCGTCCTGACTTCGAAAAATACCTGGGCTACATGGGCTTGAAATTGGTCGATAGAAATGCCGATGCCTTCACCCCTTCTTTGGGTATTTCTAGCAAAACCACCGACGGTCGTTTGATGATTAAGTCGGTTCGTCGTGGAGGATCAGCTTACGAAGCGGGATTAAATGCTGGCGATGAAATTATTGCCATTGACAATTACCGCATCGGAACAGATTTGAAGAAGTTTGTCGCTGCTTCAAAGCCTGGACAAATGGTGCAGTATTTGATTAACCGAGATGGAGAAATCATGACTCTCGATGTGATGATGAAAAAAGACGAACGCAAGCGATACAAGTTAGAAAAGGATGAGAACGCTACTGAAAAGCAAAAGCGTTTGTACGCACAGTGGATGGGCGTACCGTTTTAAAGACACAAGCATTTTTTATTGCTAATAAATGTGTCTTAATAAATAATAAAAGGCCGTCGGAATTATCCCGTCGGCCTTTTGCATTTTTATGCCTTTGTGTTTTTACTGTTTTGGTTTTAAAAGAGTTGCTGAACTGATAATATGAAAGTGCCTGTAATTACTCTTCCTCAAAAAAGTCATTGTCAAGTTCCTTGACTTCGTAAACTGTTTTTACCTGCACTCCTACATTATATTGATGCATTAAATCGACTAATTTCGCACCGTCTATTAAGATAATTGAATGGTGTGCTTCTTTAGCCTTTTGAATGGCTGAATTATCAAAGCTCGAAGTTGTAATAAATACACCTTTACTTGTATCGCCGCTCATTGCGCCAATGAAATTTCGAATATCTTTTTCGCGAACTTTGTTTTCACTATAGCGTTTTGCTTGGGTATAGATTTTCTCTAAGCCTAGCTTGTCTTCGTTTATTATTCCGTCAATACCTCCATCACGTGATTTTGATGTTTCAATAAAATCTCCATATCCCATTTTCTTTAAAAGGATAAGAATTACTTTTTCAAAATAATAAGGGTCAATTTCTTTAAGTCTTTCTAATAAGTTTGTCTTTACTTCTGTTTCTATTGATGAAAAGCCAGAGTCTATCAAATCTTGTGGAGAGGCGCTTTCTATATTGACTGATTCAATTTCATTCTCCTTTTTACTATTTACAGCTGCTCGATAATTTATGTAATCGATATCATTTTTTAGTACATTAAGTGGAAGTTTACCTGACTTAAGTTGTTCTTTGCCTTTATCTGTAATCTGTACTAACCCTCGGTTCGGATAAGAAACAAACTTTGCCATTTTTAGATAGGATTTGCCCCATAAGATTCTGTCAAGTAGGACGTTTGCTCCAGAACTGGTTTTTTGTTCTAGAAGTTCTGATGGCAGCTCAGAATAGTAATTATCACGAACTTTAGAAGCTAATTCACGACTTTTTAAATAGTCAAATGAACTTAATACTTCTAAAACGGGAATAAAAGTCTCATGATATTTTGGTAACTCCATATGTATATTGTCAAGCTGTAAGCTATTTTTCTAGTAGTATTTATTTTCTAATAAATAAGAGCGTACATATTCAATGACACCCTCTTCAATTGGGCGTAATTTATTACTAAATCCAGTCGCCACGAGCTTGTCCATTTGGGCTTCTGTGAAATACTGATAGTGCTCCCGAATGTTTTGAGGCGTATCAATAAATTCTACTTTTTGCGGTAAGTCTAATGCAGCGAAAATTGCTGCGACAAGATCATTGAATGTTCGACCGGTTCCTGTCCCTGCATTGTACAAACCATTTGCACAATTATTACTAAATAAATACCAACAGATCTTGCAGATGTCTTTTACGTAAATAAAATCCCGTTTCTGCTCCCCATCTGCGATGCCTGATTTGTGGGAACGAAACAACTTCATTCTACCAGTCGTTTTTATTTGATGAAAGGCGTGAAAAACTACAGAGGCCATTCTCGCTTTATGGTATTCGTTGGGCCCGTAAACATTAAAGAATTTGATTCCTGCCCAGAAAGGAGGTTGCTGTTCTTGTTGCTCGACCCAAAGATCAAAACTTTGCTTTGACCAAGCGTAGGTGTTTTGTGGCTGAAGAGATTTAATAGTCTTTTTATCATCAAAACCTAAATCTCCGTTTCCATAAGTTGCTGCTGAAGAAGCATAAATAAGGGGGATGCCTTTACTCGTGCAGATTTTCCACAGCGCTTTACTGTAATTGAAGTTGAGCGCATCGAATACCGCCTGCTCTTTAGACAGGGTATCCGTTTTTGCTCCTAAGTGAAAGATACCTCGAATGGAATGTTCTGTTCGATCCAGCCAATCGATAAATTCGGTCCTTTCGATTTGAAAAAGAAACTCCTTGCCTAGATAGTTTTTGTATTTATTTCTCCGACTAAAATTATCGACTAGGACAAGTTTGTTTTCTCCTAATTTATTGAGATGTGCTACTAAGCAACTTCCAATAAATCCGGCCGCTCCTGTAACTATGAGCATACTGCTAAATTGTCGATGGACATTTTATTATCTAATCTTCTTTTATTAATAATTGAGCTCAATCGAGAAAATATTAGTCAATTAAATCATCTACTGCCGAAACACACAACAGTCCTCCGATGATG
>CALFBW010000202.1 GCA_937951415.1 uncultured Chitinophagales bacterium
CTATACGAGCCCGTCACAGATTCTACTGGTAAGGGAATATTGGCTTCAAATGCACCTTCATCATTTAATACTAAGCGCATAGATTTGAACTCTCGACCATTGGGTAATAGCAGCTTTAATCGAACAGGCATTCCCGACGGAGTAGCCCAATCATTATCTCTGACTATAGCTGACAAATGAATGGTTTCCCCAGGACGGTAGATGTTTCTCTCGCCATAAATAAATACATCGTAATCATCTCGGTATTTACCTCCAACATCAAAACGTGAGGTGTTAATGTGGTTTTGATTGAGATACAGAAAATTGTAATCGTCTCCCTTTTTAACTGTGATCATGCCCACATTAAAATCGGGAAATCGAGAAGGAATGTCTGCTAAAACGGCCACACCATTGCTATTGGTTTTCTCTTTTGTCATACTTTGATTGTTGGCCGAGATAAATTCGACTTCAACATTCGATAGGGCTTCAGTGGTTTTTAACGAATTGGCAAAAACATGCATATCTTCTTTTCCAGCTTTTACGATCAAGCCAATATCCGAGATAGAAACGACGCGGGAATCTGATAAGTGACGACGCTCAGGGTCTTCCACTTTAACAACAAAAACACCTTCGTAAGAATCCAATTTATCAGTAAAGTCTAAATGCAGTAATTTTTTTGCACCCTTCTTAGGAAGTCGATCTGTTTCTAATTCGTCTTCGTAAACAATACTTCCCAAGTTATTGGTACTATAGTAACGATACTCCATATAATCGTACTCATCATCATAATGGTAACTGTAGGAACTGCCCTTGCGCAAAAAGGCTTGAATATTGTTTTCGAATATTTTCGTTACCGTTACTCTGACCTTAGGAACTCCAACGAGATTGACCAATAAATTTTGCAAACCTCCGCGCATTAAATAAGTTCCATCGCTATTGGTAAATGCGACAGCTGGCTTTACTTTTCCGAAAGTAAAGGCCTTATCATATTTAGCTTCCAAGCTCGCTCCCAAAATTCCTTCTAGTTCTTTCGCGATGATAATTTTGTAGGATTTGTCGATCTCAAAATTTTCACTATTTAGTATAAAACCACTATTTGTTGCTTCTACTTTGAAAGAAACATTGGGCTCAATTTTTATGTTGGCTTTTATTCGGTCGCTTTTCAATTGTTGATTAGTGACGACTTCAATTCTTCCTCCGCTTCCATTGTGGTACGGGCGGATTTCTTTTACACTCAAACGCTCTGAAGGAGGAACGGCAGATTTTCCTACGATCTCCTCCTGTAAAAACCAATCAGTATCCATCACTTGCATTCCCTTTTTAAGAACCACTTCCAATGGTAGCATTTCGTCGCCTTTCTCGATACCAGAAATTTCTGCCGATAATTGTCTTCCCGCGGAATTGGAGGTCAATCGTATGGGGACTTCTTTACCATCCAATTTCGCTTTTATGTTTCCTGCCAAATCATTTGGGTCTAACATCGTATTGAAACTCATGTCGGCGGCCAAAACGATCTTGCTTGGATCATTATTCGATAATTTCCACGCCACATTTAGACCCGACATTTTTAGATAAGGTGTATGAAAATCTATACGCTGCGAGAGGTCTAGGTATAGAACATCTTCTTGAAGGTGGGCGAGTAAATTATTGTTCAACTGCGCACTATAGTCGGTGGATGGTTGAAGGCTTTTACTAGGAATAAATATGAGTTCGGATGGTGAATTCCAGCGAAATACACCTTCGATTTTAGGCTGAAAATTTATGTATTCCAGATCAGCATTTTTTCCGATCAGTGCGGGTCCAGCTAAGTTTCTATCAAAAGCAAAGACAAATTTGTGTTTCAATTGGACTTCTTCGCTGAAATTGTGATGCGTGAGCTGAACTTGATTTTTGGTGTCTCTACAGGAGTAGCTGAAAATAAAGAAAAGGAAAAAGCTAAAGGCGAGTAGTTTTCTGGGCATGAGTTGGAAGGTGTTTGGCAATCGAAAGTATTTATTGGATGAACTTGAATACTAAAATAATTAAAGTCGAGCTATTTAGGGAGCTGGTGATAAAAAGGCTCTTATTATGTAACGGTTGATTGTAGGGGCTTTGGTATGCAGGATTGCAAAACAAAAAAACTAAATAATAAATGGATCGGAGTCTCTCCACGCTGGAAAGGATTTCCGATAAGCCATAAGCTTCTCATGAGATAAGACCGATTGCAGTACTTGACTATTTCCCTTGTTGGTTTCGATGAGATTTCCGTCGTATTGAAGAATGCATGAATCTCCACAATATTGAATTTCATTGCCATCCGTACCAACTCTATTTACCCCTAAAAGGTATGCTTGGTTTTCAATGGCTCTTGCTTGTAATAAGTTGATCCAATGCTTGCGCCTCTTCTCGGGCCAACTTGCTATATACAAGAGACAGTCGTATTCTGGTTGATCGTTTTTTGCACGGTTTCTCGACCAAACAGGA
Organism: uncultured Chitinophagales bacterium; assembly: GCA_937951415.1. Lineage (GTDB taxonomy): Bacteria > Bacteroidota > Bacteroidia > Chitinophagales > UBA2359 > CALFBW01. The sequence continues at coordinate 2,443 of CALFBW010000202.1, forward strand.
AAGCGTAAATCGTAGCAAATCAAAGGTAAGATGGACCAACCTTTCCATATGACAATTTGTCTCTTGTTGCCAGCTTGATATACTTTGTCTTCTCCACCCATTCGGAAAAGGTGGCGCTTATCGTAAATGCGGTAACTCCCAAAAGGATTGATCCAGTGCAGTCTATTGTAGTAATGATTTCCTTCTTTTATAATATAACTGCCTGCAACACAGGCTGTCTTTTCAGCGGCAATCTTTCCCATCCATTGCAGGGTTTTACCTTCTGGACTTTCGGCTAATTTTTCAGGATTCATGGTAAATCCTGTTGAGAACATTTCAGGTAAGACAATGACATCGGTTTCGATGTTTTCCAAGAGCTTTTCATGCAAGGCTAGGTTGCGATCTACGTCCTGCCAAGCAGGATTTGATTGAACCAAAGCTACATTTAGATCTTGCATAGGATTTTGGCAGCTCGCTCTAAGTCTTCATTTTCTTTGGCGAAACACACTCTAATATAAGAATCTTCTGAGCCTTTACCGTAAAAAGGTGAAACCGGGATGGTGGCGATTTTATGTTCTATCGCCAATCTCTCCGCAAAAGCAATGTCATCTTCTTCGCTGATTTCTGAGTAATCAAGCAGTTGAAAGTAGGAGCCTTCTGTTGCTTGGAATTTGAAGCGACTGTCTTTTATTAGTGATAAAAAGTAGTCGCGTTTTTCTTGGTAAAATCCGGACAAACTTTGATAGTGTTCTGGCTGCTGGAGAAACTCAGCAAGAGCATATTGCATTGGTGTATTCACTGAAAATACATTGAACTGATGCACTTTTCTGAATTCCTTCATCAGATATTCAGGGGCAACAATGTATCCTAGTTTCCAGCCTGTAGCATGATATACTTTACCGAAACTGTACACAAGCAAGCTTCTTTGGTAAAGATCGGGGTAACGCAGAATGCTTTTGTGCTCTCTATCATCGAAGGTGATGTGTTCATAAACTTCATCGGAGAGGAGAATGATGTCATTCCCTTCAGTAACAATACGTAGTTGTTGAATGTCTTCATCACAAAGCGTAGCTCCACTGGGATTGTGCGGATGATTCAAGATAATCATCCGTGTTTTGAAGCTTAGCTTGTTTTTTACTTCTTGCCAAGGAATTCTAAAGTCTGGACCACGGAGTTGAACGCTGATGGGCGTTCCACCTGCCATAGTAATACTTGGTATGTAACTATCGTATGCAGGCTCAAAGATCATCACTTCATCGCCTTCCCGAACAAGTGCGGAGATGGCTGTCGAAATCGCCTGAGTGGCTCCAGCAGTAATCGTGATTTCGTGATCAGCATCGACCGGTGTTTCATAGCTGCTCAGCAATTTATTAGCCAAGCTCACCCGTAAAACGCCAATACCTTCCATGGGAGCGTACTGATTAAAGCCTTGATTCATATATTTACTCACCAAATCCTTGAGCTCAGAATGGCAGTCAAAGCCAGGAAAGCCCTGGGATAAATTGAGCGCACTGTTTCTCCTTGCCAGATCTGACATAACAGAAAAAATACTACGCCCCGTGCGAGGCAATTTCGATTGAATCGTTACCTTGGTTTCCATATCCTATTAAACTTCCTTGCTGCTCAGCAATAGACTTCAATAATAGAGAAAAATTGATCCCCAAACAAGCGAATATGACGACTAATTCAGACATTCTTTCGAGGAATCCTCAGAAAGTAAGGGTGCTTGAAGTGGTGGGTATGTGTTCTACTTTTCATAAATCGAAGCCCATCAAATAGTCAGTTCAATCATAGCTATTGCTTTGAATACGATTTATATGACTAAGAAAGATGCACAAGATGGTATCGTGCTTAAGCGATGCGTGCTGTTTTCCTTGAATGCGATTTTTGATGGGTTCCAATTGTTTATAATGTGATAGCTTATCAAGTGAATCGATTATCTTTTTATCCTATTAATCCTAATTCAGGCATTTTTTTTGGGAGCAACCGGTAGTCAGTTTGATCATAGCTCCTGTTTTGAACTATGATTAGGAATGATTAAATGAAGACT
>CALFBW010000203.1 GCA_937951415.1 uncultured Chitinophagales bacterium
TCTAGAAGATCGTTCTGACCAAATGAGTTTATTAGCATTACAAGGACCAAAGGCAATTGATGTATTGCAGGAAGTTTGTGATTATCCTGTACAGGAAATTCCATACTATGAGTTTGTAATGGGAACCGTAGCAGGCGAAGAAGACATATTAATATCTGCAACAGGCTATACAGGCTCAGGAGGTTTCGAATTATACATGGATAATCGATCTGTAGTTAAGCTGTGGAATGCCCTCTTGTTGGCTGGTGAATCGAAAGGAATTTTGCCCGCCGGATTAGGGGCTAGAGACAGCCTCAGATTAGAGAAAAACTATGCTTTATATGGCCAAGAATTAACCGAAAAAATATCTCCGTTGGAGGCTGGATTGGGCTGGATTACCAAGTTTTCAACAGAATTTGTAGGCAAAAAGGCGCTGCTGGAGCTAAAAGAATCCGGTTTGGAGAAGCGATTGATAGCTTTTGAAGTCTTGGAAAAGGCGATTCCAAGAACAAATTACCCTTTGTATGATGAAAATGAACAAGAAATTGGCTGGGTAACTTCCGGAATTCAGTCGCCTAGTTTGTCTAAGGGGATAGGAATGGGCTATGTAAAGACGGGCTTTCATAAAATCGGTACGATCGTTCTTGTTGGTATTCGAAAGAAAAAAGTCAAGGCAGTGGTCGTGAAAAAACCGTTTGTTTAGTAGGCAATAGACTTTTATTAAAGAAAGAAATGGAAGAAATATCAATTAGACAAGCGCAGGAGCAAGTAGATGAATGGATCAAAACGATTGGTGTTCGCTACTTCAATGAGCTAACGAATATGACGATCCTCACGGAAGAAGTGGGAGAGTTGGCGCGCATCATGTCTCGTAAATATGGAGAGCAATCCTTTAAAAAGGGAGCCCCTGAACCCGATTTGGGCGACGAATTGGCTGATGTTCTTTGGGTTTTGATTTGTTTAGCCAATCAAACAGGTGTCGATCTCACAGCAGCTTTTCAGAAAAACATGGAAAAGAAGACACAGCGGGATTCAGATCGGCACAAGAACAACGAAAAACTGTAAGAGGAGCCTACATTCGATTTAAGGAATCTATCATAATGGTAACAGGTCCATCATTGAGCAGTTCCACTTTCATGTCAGCGCCAAATTTCCCAGTGCCTACTGGTTTACTAAGAGCCTCACTAAGTTGCTGCACGAAACCCTCATATAAGGGTATGGCTTGTTCAGGACGGGCAGCCTTTATATAGGAGGGGCGATTCCCTTTCTTTGTACTCGCATGCAAAGTGAACTGACTTACTACAATAATGTCGCCTTTTACATCCAAAATTGATTGATTCATTTTGCCTTCTTCATCGCTGAAGATCCGCAATTGCACGATTTTTCGACACAACCAAGGAATTTGCTCTGCGTCATCGGCTGTTTCTACTCCCAATAATAGGAGGTAGCCCTTTTTTATAGCCGCCACTTTTTCACCTTCTATGGTAACTGAGGCATGTGCCACACGTTGGATTAGTGCTTTCATATCAAGAATCGTTCATTTTTATTACTAAAAAGAGAATCAACAACGCTTAGCGCTCCCAATAATTGATGGCTTCTATATCTTCTAGAATCTTAATGTAGTTTTCGAAACGTGATTCGGCAATGTTTCCATTCATCCAAGCTTCTTTAACAGCACATCCAGGCTCGTTTTTATGAATGCAGTTGTTGAATTTACAATCCGTCATATAAGGTCGAAATTCAATAAAGTAGTGTCCTACTTCTGCTGGTTCAATGTTGATGACCTGCAATTCTTTGATTCCAGGAGTGTCAATAATAAAAGCGTTTTCCTTGTAAGGATGCATTTCAGCAAAAGTGGTGGTGTGCATTCCTTTTTTGTGTGTGCTAGAAATTTCTCTGGTGGAAATGTCTAAACCTGGAATGAGCCGATTGATTAAGGTGCTTTTCCCCACTCCTGAATGACCCGCAATCAAGGAAGTTTTTCCCGTTGCTAGTTCTTCTATTTTCGGTATCCCCGTTCCTTGCTCCGCGGAGATCAATTGAACTGGATAACCAATACTTTCATAAGTTTCTTGCCAGACTTCCAAGAGCGCCTTTACTTTCTCCTCTTGATGTAAGTCCACTTTATTTATTACTAAAACTGAGGGAATGTGATACATCTCGGCTACTAAAAGCAGGCGATCAATAAAACCAGTAGAGGTCCTGGGGTTTTTGATAGAGGCAAGCAAGAGCATTTGATCGAGATTGGCTGCTATGATGTGGTCGTTTTTCGGATTTCGGGGTGATTTTCGAATGATGAAATTGTCTCTTTTTAAGATTTCGCAGACTAAACCGGTACGATCATTCTCTTTTTCAATCAAAACCCAATCACCTACAGCAACTGGGTTGGTCAACTTAAACCCCTTTAAGCGGAGTTTGCCCTTAGGTCTACATTCGAGTTGTTCTCCGGTCTCTGTTAAAACCGAATACCAACTTCCCGTACTTTTTAAAATCCGGGCTTTGATCATTAAGTATGAATTTTATCACAAGAATGGACGGCAGCAGCCAGTTCTTTCAATAAGCTAGGTTTATTTTCAAAAGCAGTTCCCACAACAATAAGCTGTGCACCTGCATTCGCCGCTTGAAAAGCTGTTTCTCCGTTTGAAATACCACCTCCAATAATGAGCGGCAATTCACTGTGTTCACTTACTGCTGAAATCATTTCGCTAGGAACCGGCCATGCTGCTCCACTTCCCGAATCTAAATACAAGGTTTTCATACCTAAGAGTTCCCCTGCCATCGCAGTACAAAGTGCAATTTGTGCTTTATCGTGCGGAATTGGAGCTGTTTGCGTAATGTAGGAAACCGTTGTTGGTTTTCCACCATCCACTAGCATATAACCGGTACTGATGACCTCAATGTCCATTTTCTTCAGTATCGGTGCAGAGCGGACATGATGACCAATCAGTAACTCAGGGTTTCTACCCGAGATAAGAGAAAGAAATAATAAAGCATCTGCGGCCTCACTCATTTGCATGGGACTTCCAGGAAAGATGATTACCGGCAAATCCGTCATCTTCTTCAAATCACGAATGATTTCATCGGTTTGTTGATGCAAAAGCAAACTTCCGCCTACCAAAATTACATCGGCTCCTCCTTCATTTACTTTCTCCACTTGTGCGTACAAGCTTGTGCGATCCACTTTGTCGGGATCGAGCAGCACGGCTAACTGGTGTTTGTTCGTAGCTTTTAGCTCTTGCAAACGCGAAAGGACGGTATTTGAGGACTTTGTTTTCTTCAAGAGCCCAAATTTATCTAAAACTATTTACACCATGTGCTTTCCGAAGGTTTGCAGAACTAATACTGGCTTGCTTTTGCTAATAAATGCTGGATCGAGCGCTTGATTCCTCTTACTCGTAGGCAAAGGAGGCGATCGCCGAAATTTCGCATAACTCAATTTTGTTGCCTCTATAGATTAGCAGGGTAGAATTCACTACCTTTGCCACGCTTTAGAAAACTGCTTTTTAAGGAATAAATCAAAGCTTTTTGATCGCCTATATCCGAGGAAAACTTGTAGAGAAGAATCCAGCCTATGTTGTACTGGAATGCAATGATATTGCTTACCATATCAATGTAAGTGTTACTACTTACTCAAAGATTCAAGATTTAGAGGTCTGTCGATTGTACACGCATTATTTCATTAAAGATGAGAGTTTGCCTGTATTGTTTGGATTTGCTGAACGTTTGGAGAAAGATTTGTTTTTACAGTTTCTGTCGGTAAATGGTGTTGGACCCAATACTGCGAGGATGATATTATCATCGTATTCACCAACAGAAATCAGGGAAGCAGTGATTGCAGGCAACATTGCCTTGTTGAAGTCGATCAAAGGAATTGGACCGAAATCTGCGAAGCGAATTATACTCGAATTGCAAGATAAGTTCGCTAAGCAGGTCCCAGAAGGGACTTATTCGGCAGATGCACACAATACCCCTATTGACGAGGCGTTATCTGCTTTGGCTAGCCTAAGCATCTCGCGTCCGGCGGCTAAAAAGGCGATTGACCGAGCGGTGAAAGAAAACCCTGGGTTGAAAACCGTGGAAGAATTGATAAAAGCGGCTCTTAAAGTGATTTAGAAGGGAAGAGCTTCACAATAAAAGGCTACGAACGAGTGAGCGTTGGTAAGAAAACATTATCTCTTTTGCCCTTGATGGGCATGTTGGTATTGAGCTTCGCAGTGGCGATGGCAAATTCAACAGAATTAGAAGGTCCAATGATAGATAACTATCGATTGGCTGAGGAAGAAGAGTGCCTCGAACCATTGATCCCAGAGCTCATCACACCTGCTGATAGTCTTGATGAAGAGGATGACTTGATTTATCCCATTCGAGATGCTCGATACGATTATCTGTATGGAGAAGAGGGTCCTACCAACCCCTTTGACTTAAACTATACGCCTACTTTCGAATACGATCCTGCTACTGGTGAATACATTGAAGTTCCTCCTTATGGAACTTACACAGGTCCGAGTGGAAATCCGAACGGACCAGCTCCGGGGAACAGCATGAATTTTGATAACTTTTGGGATCTGCAAGATGAAGAAAGCCTAAGTGATCAATGGTTGAACAATGCCAATTTGGGCAACAGTAATTTCTCTAATGGAGGAAATGGAAGCTCTACTGGTGGATCACAACCTTATGTTTCTACTAATATTCCAAAATTGGAACTTCCTGAAAATATGGGTCGTGGAATAAATGGAGATGTATTAATTGAGCCCTCGGGTGGTATTGATTTGAAATTCCAGTTCACTAAACAACGTATTTTCAATCCCTCTTTGCCTTCTTTTCAGCAAAATCCACCACCTAACTTCGGATTTGATCAGGAAATCAATATGACCGTAGTTGGTAAAGTTGGAGATAATCTTACCCTCAATACTACTTACAACACAAAAACCACCTTCGATTTCGAAAATCAATTAAGGTTAGAATACACTGGCGACGAAGACGATATTATTCAAAAGTTAGAGGCAGGAGACATCAGCTTTCCGCTTCCAACTTCTTTGATTCCCGGTAGTCAGAGTTTATTCGGATTAAAAACCCAGTTGCAGTTTGGACGATTAACCTTGACCAGCGTTTTATCGCAGCAAGAATCAAAAGCCGATCGAATCACGATCGAGAAGGGTTCGAAAGTAGAGGAATTTGAGATTCAGGCAGATCAATTTGAAGAGAATCGTCACTTCTTAATGGCGCAGTACTTCAAGGACAACTACAACGATGCTCTTTTATCGCTTCCATATGTGAATTCACAAATTACTATTACCAATGTGGAAGTGTGGGTGACGAACAGAAATGGAGCTACACAGAACACCAGAAATGTGATGGCTTTAATGGATTTGGGAGAACCTCAGCCTTTTAATACTGGCGTTATTGAGAGCAGAACGTCGGATGTGTTCCCTAGAAATGGAGCGAATAGCCTTTATAGTATTGTTGCCGGGAATGGAAACAATCGTCGAGATGATTTGATTGTAGGTAATTTGGAACAACTGGGCTTAGTTAATACGGAAGATTTCCGTCTTACGGAAGCGAGAAAGTTGAGAACCAATGAGTATACTTTCGACCCACAGTTGGGTTACTTGTCTTTGAATGCGACGCTGCAAACGACAGATGTTTTAGGGGTAGCCTTTGAGTACACGAATATTTGGGGAGAAACTTTCCGAGTAGGTGAATTTGCGCAAGACTTGCCACCGAACGCCAATGAAAGTGGAAAAGAGCAGGTTTTAATGTTGAAAATGTTGAAGTCTGTTGATCAACGACCAAGTCTTCCGATTTGGGACTTGATGATGCGTAATGTTTATTCTTTAGGTGCTTACCAATTGAATCGGGAAGATTTCCGATTGGATGTTTACTATGAAACACCAGGTGGAGGAATTACTCGATTTATGCCCAAAGGACAATCGGTTAGAGAAAAGCTTCTGATTAGTCTTTTGAACTTAGACCGCCTAAATCAGCAATTGGATCCTCAACCTGATGGGATTTTTGACTTTGTGGAGGGTTATACAATGGTCCCTAGAAACGGGCGATTGATTTTCCCGGTCTTGAAACCCTTTGGTGCCGATTTGAAGGCTGCCTATTCAGAAGATGAACAAGCAATTGCCGAGCAATATGCCTATGACGAGCTTTACGATACCACCAAAATTGCAGCACAGCAATTTCCTGAATTGAATCGTTTTGTAATAAAAGGAAGTTACAAATCAAGCAGTAGCAGCGAATTTTCTTTAGGAGCATTCAACATTCCTCAAGGGTCTATTGTGGTTAGTGCTGGTGGAGCGAGACTAGTTGAAGGAGTCGATTATACCGTGAACTACAGTTTAGGTAGAGTTACAGTAATAAATGACGCTTACTTGAACTCTGGGATTCCTATTAACATTGATTTCGAAGACCCAGCTTTATTTAGTTTACAAAAGAAAACCTTTATAGGTACGCGAGCCGATTATTGGATCAACGATGATTTTACGCTAGGAGCTACCTACGTTCATTTATCTCAAAGACCTTTTACACCAAAAGTAAATTATGGAGATGATGCGATTTCGAACCGCATGATCGGGATTGATGGTAATTACTATCGAGAGTCAGAATGGTTAACAAGAATGGTTGACAAACTGCCTTTCTATTCAACCAAAGAGAGTTCATCAATCACAGTAAATGCGGAGGCAGCCAAATTCATTCCTGGACATGCAGGAGCTATTGATTTAAATAATGGTGGAACAGTGTTTATTGATGATTTTGAAGGAACACAAAATCAATCTTCGATCGACTCTCCCTTCGATGCTTGGACCTTAGCGAGTGTTCCGCGAACGGACGATTTCCCTGAAGCAACTCTTTTGAACGATTACAATTATGGTAAAAACCGAGCGGGGCTTTCATGGTATAGAATTGATCCTTTGTTGTATGGTCAAACGGAGGGACCAGATAACAATCATTACGAGCGAACCATTCGATATACGGAGGTATTGCCGGAGCGCCAATTAGGAACGAATCAAATTTATGATCGTTTGAGAACTTTCGATTTGAACTATCGTCCCTCAGAACGTGGACCGTATAATTTCGATACAAATATTGGATCCCAAGGTGAGTTGATTGATCCTGCTTCTCGATGGGCAGGTTTGATGCGTCGATTGGATGTGAATGACTTCTCTTTGGCAAATATCGAATTTATCGAATTCTGGATGCTTGATCCTTTCTTGGAGCCAGGTAATGAGAACGATGAAGGTTTCTTGTATTTTAACTTGGGAACGGTTTCAGAAGACATTTTGAAAGATGGTCGAAAATCTTTTGAAAATGGGCTGCCTATTCCAGGAGCTCCAGAAAATACGGATACAACTTCTTGGGCCAGGGTTTCGAAAAACAACATTATTTCACGAGTTTTTGATTCAGAGCCTGCTAATCGTTTGGCGCAGGATGTCGGCTTTGATGGTTTGGACGATGCTGGGGAAGGTGAAGTCTTTAGCGATTTCGTACAGGCCATTCAAAATATTCCCAATTTGGATGCGAATGTAAAAGCAGCACTTATTGCTGATCCAGCCAATGATAACTTCCTCTTCTTCAACGACGAATCTTTTGATCCTTTGGATGGTGTTTTGGATCGTTATAAGCGGTATTCAAATCCTCAAGGGAACTCGGTTTTGGCGGATGGAAATCAATTCGCTTCTGCTACCGCCTTGCCTGATAATGAAGATTTGAATGAGGATAATGCTTTGGAGCAATCAGAGTCCTTCTATCAATACAAAATTGAAATCAAAAAGGATATGGAAGTGGGTACGAACTTCATTACAGATGTTCGTACAGTAGAAATTGAAGCTAATCCTGTTGACGCAAGATGGTACAAATTCCAAATTCCTGTGACACAATTCGAAGAAGCATTTGGAGGGATTCAAGGTTTTACTTCGATCCAGTTTATGAGAATGTACATGACTGGCTTTGAGCAAGACATCACTATGCGTTTAGCAGAGCTAAGCTTGGTTCGTAACCAGTGGAGAAAATACAGTAAGTGTATTCAAGAGCCAGGAGAATATCAACCAGATGATAACGGTGGAACAGCTGAATTTAATGTTACTGCAGTAAGTGTGGAACAAAACTCGAATCGACAACCAATCAACTATGTACTTCCTCCGAATGTACAACGTCAGCAATTGTTTACTGGAAACAGCTCGGTGGCATTATTGCAAAATGAGCAATCTTTGTCTGTTCAGGTTTGTGATTTAGAAGATGGAGTTGGTAAAGGAGTGTTCAAAACCGAGCGCTTTGATATGCGACCATTTAAGCGCTTAAAAATGCTGCTGCATGCAGAGTCACGAGATCCTTTTGATGATTTAGAAGAAGGAGATATTGCGGCGGTTGTTCGAATTGGTAGCGATTTGGAATTCAACTATTATGAGATTGAGATTCCACTGAAACCTACCCCGCTTTCGAGCAATGACTCCATCTCGATTTCTGATCCAAGTTTAGTATGGCCTGAAGAAAATGAATTGGACATTTATTTGGATCAGCTCGTTGATTTGAAGAAGATTCGAAATTATACACAACCAGGAGAGGTGAATTACACGAAGCCATTTACCAAAGTGGTTACGGACACCATTACTGGTGCACAGCGTAAGCTTACTCTTGTTGGAAGTCCTGATCTCGGGAAAGTCCGTACCATTTTCTTAGGTGTAAGAAACCCCAAGCGAACGGGATTAAATAAAGACACTGATGATGGGTCCGCACAATGTGCAGAGGTTTGGTTCAACGAGTTAGCTCTAGCAGAGTTCGATGAAAGTGGAGGCTATGCTGCCTTAGCAAGAGTTGATATGAAATTGGCGGATCTTGGAAATATTGCCATTACGGGAAACATGCACACAGCAGGATTTGGAACGCTGGAGCAAAAAGTAAATGATCGATATAGAGATAATTTATTAGAGTACGATGCCACTGCAAATGTGAATTTAGACAAATTCCTTCCAAAGGAAAGTGGTTTGAAAATTCCACTTTATGCTGGATATTCTGAGTCTATTTCCACACCACAATATGATGCGTACAACACAGATGTAATTTTAGAAGAAGCTTTAGATTCTATTGAGCTCTATAAAGGGAAAGAAGCCCGTGATTCACTCAAGCGTCAATCACAAACGTATCAATCGATCAAATCGGTGAATATTTCGAATGCTCGAAAAGTAAGAACCGCAGGAGATAAAAAGCAGCGACCGTGGGATTTGGAGAATTTCAATATCACTTTAGCTTATACGGAAACCGATTATCGCGATCCGATTATAGAGAAAGAAGAAGAGCGTTTGTGGAGAGGAGCTTTGGGGTATAATTATTCTACGCGTCCGAAATACATTACGCCATTTAAGAAAGCCATCAAGTCGAAGAGTAAGTACTTGACTTTGATCAAAGACTTTAATTTTAATTTGGTTCCATCTAGTTTGACGTTCCAAACCGAGATGAATCGATTGTTGGTCGAAACTCGCTTGAGAAACTTAACTGGTGATTCATTTGAGCCGCCTTCTTCGTGGAATAAAGATTTTACTTGGTCAAGAAATTATGGTTTCAAATGGAATTTGACTCGCTCGATCACCTTTGATTTCTCGGCTCGAAATTTAAGTCGAATTGACGAGCCAGGTGGTGAGCCAGATGAGATTGCGAAAGAAATGATTTTGGAGAGTTTGCGCTCTTTTGGTCGTACTTTGAACTACGATCAAACAGCCAACTTTAGCTATAACTTGCCTTTGAATAAGTTTCCATTATTGGACTGGACACAAGTTAGAGCACGTTACGGAACAAACTATCAATGGGTAACAGGTCCCCGATTCCAGTTCCCAGAATTGGATACTGGAAATACCATTTCCAATGGTCGTAACATTTCTTTGAATGGGGAATTGAATTTCAGTAAGCTGTACAGTAAGTCTAAAACACTCAAAGCTATCGATAGTAATCGTCCTTCTCGTCCTGGGAGAGACAAAGACAAAGGAAAAGGCAAAGGAAAAGACGATGCACCGAAAGACGGTGAAGAGCTTGAAGATGGAAAGAAGAAAAAGAGAAAGGATGGCGAAGTTTCAGGATTAACGAAGGCCTTGATTCGTCCGCTAATTGCTTTGAAACGAGTTTCTATTGATTACAAAATTTCCCATGGAACAGAGGTTCCCGGTTTTGAACCGCATTCGCAATTGCTAGGAAACAACTGGGACATGGGACAAGCGCCAGGTTTGGACTTCTCTTTATTGGGTTTCCAACCGAATGATGCTTGGTTAGAAGCAGCAGCAGCTAATGGATGGATTACAACGAACCCGTTGCTTAATAGAATGGTTAGACAAACCTATTCGAAAGATTTGACAGGAAAGGCAACCTTAGAGCCAGTTCGTGATTTGAAGATTGATATAAATATGAGTCAGCGTTATCAAGAAACGCATTCAGAATTCTATAAGGTTAATAGAGAAGGGGATTTTGCCCACTTAGCCCCTTTAGATATGGGAAGCTATACCATCTCTTATTTGCCAATCAGTACCTTGTTTGATGGGGTAGACGAAGTGACGAAATTGACCGATACTTACAATCAATTTGAAACCAACAGAGAGATCATTTCGGGGCGTTTAGCAGATGAAAACTTTGCAGCAACTGGAGAATATTTCAACCCTGCTGATTCTACTTTTGTGGAGGAGTTCTTTAGAGGATATGGACCTTATGCACAGGATGTTCTGATTCCTTCCTTTATTTCTGCTTATGCTGGAAAAGATGCAAACACCGTTGATTTACATGACGCCTTAAGTTTATTCCCGCTGCCGAACTGGTCAATCAGTTATACTGGATTGGCGAAATTGCCAGGCTTGAAGAATATCTTCTCTAGTGTTACCGTGAACCATCGTTATTCTTCGACTTATACGGTGAACAGTTTCCGTTCTGAGCCGAATTTTGATGGACAGTACTATGATTTCAATCCAAACTTATATGTGCCTAATGTTTTAGATACACTTTCTGGAAACTTCCTACCTCAATTCCGTATTCCTGATATTCAAATCTCGGAGCAATTGGCGCCGCTTATCGGTTTCGATTTTGCATTCAAGAATGGTATGACGGCTAAGGCGGAATGGAAGAAGGTACGTACGATTGGCCTGAGTTTGATTGATTACCAACTCAACGAAACGCGGTCGAGTGAATTTATAGTGGGACTAGGCTTCCGATTGAGAGGCTTGAAATTACCTTTCAAAAACAAGTCGGGTGATAATGTGGTCTTGAACAATGACTTGGACTTTAAATTCGACTTTGGTATTCGAGACAATCAAACCTTTGTAGCGGGCTTAGATCAACAAATTGCACAACCGACAACGGGTAGTAAAACCATTACTTTTAACCCCACTATTGACTATGTGGTAAACCAGAGAATTCGATTGCAATTGTTCTTCGATTATGCCAAAACGATCCCTTACACTTCTCAGTCGTATCCGATTACGAATACCAGTGGAGGTTTGGTCGTAAGCTTCTCCTTAACACAATAAGAGTAATTTCTGAATCTTACTTAAAGACTTGATAATTAAATACTAAGGGGCCCGAGAGGCCTCTTTTTATTTACATACCCAAGGATTTCAAAGACTTGCAGTCGCGAGTCGACACATCCAAAATCGTTTATATGCTATCTTGCATTTATTAGTAAAAGAATAAATGTTAACCAGCATGAAGATTCTTGATGGATTCTTATACACCAATGATCACGAATGGGTGAAAAAAGAGGGTGAATTCTATTTGCTTGGAATTACTGATTTT
>CALFBW010000204.1 GCA_937951415.1 uncultured Chitinophagales bacterium
ACGATCGAATCCTCATAAGAGACTTTAGAACTTATCAGTTCTTGTCTTTCCCACAATAGCATTCTACTTGAATCTCTTATTCCCAATAATTTCATCTTCTTCTTTGGACTCAAACGTTTGAATATTTTTCGAGGCCTACCATTAGACTTAAAGAACCTTTTCTGATCCTCCAACAATGAATCCACTAAGTAAAGTCTCTCATTCTCTTCATATGTAAGATTCCCTAAAATCACTCTTCGGTTGTAATAGGAAACCACATCAAGAAGAAGTGAATCAGCAATATTTAGTTCCTTCTCAGTAGGTAAAAATGTTGGTCGCCCCTCTAATTGATCATGCCAATCAAAACTCGAGTCTTTATGCAGGACTGTCCGCAGGTTGTCGTCGAGCAAATTAGGCGTAAGAGCAATCCAATAAAAAATTATAGATAAGGTGAAAGTGGAAAAAGGCACTAGCATATTCATATTTCGATCAGCAGATCATTATTTTTTAAGATTCGAAAGTTTCTTCCCTTCTATATAGGTCGCTTTATACCATTTAAGCCAAGGATTAACTCCTTTGCCGTTTTCTATTATTGATATAAAAGCTTGGTCATTAGACTTGGTTTCTAGATCGGAATAATCATAAACAATCCCAGAACCTTCCTCTGCACCAATAATATTGCCATTGGAAAACCAAATACTATAAATCTGAGTGGGAGATAGACTGCTCCAATTAAAACCATTTGACAATGTCTTGGCAAAGAACACGAATTTAGTAGTATCACCTTTTAAGTTATCGGGATTTTTGTGAAAGTCAAGATCCAACTCCCAAAAATTTCTAAGATTTTCCTCCCCAATGGTGGCCGCTAAAGCTTGGAGATCTTTTTCCCTCTTTCCTTTTTCTTGATAACTTTTCAATAGCATATCAAGGCGATATTTTTCGGTCCTAGCTATATCTTTTGGGTAGCTAACTGCTAGACTAGATTCCGCAAAAGGAGGAATTGAATTTAGTTTGTAAACTTCATACTTTGCTCTATCGTAGAGTTCTTCTAAATTACGCTCAGTGACTAACTCAGGATAAATTTCGCCTTGAGACTGGTGAGTGCACGAAAAAAAACCTAATAAAAGAATCAATACCTCAAAATTATATCTAACCATTTGTTAGTTTTAGAATTAAAAATGCGAATCATTCCAATACTCTTTAGAGCCAAATAATGAAGAGCCCAATTACAGGTAAAAAAATGTCGGTAGCTAAAAGAGAGAGTTCTCTTACTTTTCGAAAAGAGCAATTCCTTTTCGTAAGTCAATTCTATCATTGTTACGATTCGGGAGAAGAATTTACTTCCACCGAATTGGATGAATCCAATCTCTTGCAAGTCGAAAATCAATATAGAGAAAGATACAATATACCATTCCCTTCCGAGATTCGGTGCATTCGCCAAACTTACCAATTATCCGCGGAAAAAGTGTCGGAAATATTGGGATTCGAAAGTAAAAGTTACGGCAATTATGAAAACGGAGAAGTGCCTTCAATTTCGAATGGGAAGTTGATTCGAAAGATGAAAGATACGAGAAAATTTAGGGGCATGATCGAATTGTGCGAATCCCTTACATTGATCGAGAAAACAGCTCTATTGAGTCATCTGGATGATATAATTATGAAAGATGATTAGCGTACGACTTTCGCAGTGAAAACTGCCAATCGTCTTTTATTTCATGCATAAACTAACCAGCCAATAAATCAATTTCCTTCAAGGACTTTATTCGATTTCTTTCCAAGAAATCATCAATGCTTTCGAAGTGCTCAATGACCCGCTTCTCTTTAAATTCGAAAACTTTCTGCGACAAGCCTTGAAGGAAATCTCGGTCGTGAGAAACCAATATCAGTGTTCCATCAAATCCTTGAAGTGCCTCCTTTAAAACATCCTTTGATTTTATGTCTAAGTGATTCGTGGGCTCATCCAATATTAGCAAATTAACAGGCTCAAGCAATAATTTTACCATCGCCAATCGGGTTTTTTCTCCACCCGACAATACCGATACTTTTTTATCGATAGCCTCTCCGCTAAACATAAATCGTCCTAGAATATTTTTAATCTGCGTACGCACCTCACCTTTGGCCACTTCGTCGACAGTTTCGAATACTGTCAGTTTAGGATCAAGTAATGAAGCTTGGTTTTGTGCAAAATATCCGACCTCTACATTGTGACCCAATCCACATTCGCCTTCAAAATCAATCTCTCCCATAATGGCCTTAATCATGGTCGATTTTCCCTCACCATTTCGTCCCACAAAAGAAACCTTTTCCCCTCGCTCTATACTCAAATTGGCATCTCGAAAAACAACATGATCTCCATATGATTTTGATAATTGCTTTGCAGCGACTGGATAATCTCCCGAGCGGCGACAAGAAGGGAATCTCAAACGCAAAGAAGAATTATCTACTTCATCAATTTCGATTATTTCTAATTTCTCCAACATCCTTTCCGTAGAACTTACTTGATTCGTTTTCGAGTAAGTCCCTTTGAAGCGCTCAATGAAACGCTTGCTATCAGCGATGAATTTTTGCTGCTCTTTAAAAGCTTTTATTTGATGTGTTCTTCGCTCTTCTCGAAGTTGTAAATAATGGCTATAGTTCGCTTTGTAATCATAAATGCGACCCATGGTCACTTCAATGGTTCGATTTGTAATGTTGTCAATAAATGCCCGGTCGTGCGAAATCACTAAAACTGCCTTTGCCTTATTTATTAAAAAATCTTCCAACCAAATCACCGACTCAATATCTATGTGATTCGTAGGCTCATCCAATAATATTAAATCGGGTTTTTGCAATAAAATTTTCGCCAACTCAATGCGCATTCTCCAACCACCACTGAATTCACTGGTGGGTCTTGTAAAATCTTCGCGTTTAAATCCCAGTCCTAAAAGCGTCTTCTCAATCTCTGCATCAAAATTGAAATCACCTAATGTGTAATAGACTTCTCCAACTTCTGTAACACGATTGATGATAGCCATATACTCATCAGACTCATAGTCGGTTCGCGTTTCCAACTGTTTATTCAACTGCTCCATTTCGTTCTTCATCTCAAACACCTTCGCGAAGGCTTTTGATGTTTCTTCAAAAACGGTACAATCGTCCTCTGTTAATAAATGCTGTGGCAAGTAAGCAATCACCGTATCCTTCGGACTTTGCACAGCTCCTTTCGTCGGTGCCAATAATCCAGCTATGATCTTCATCATCGTTGACTTCCCCGCTCCATTCTTTCCCATCAAAGCGATTTTGTCCTGCTCATTTATTACAAATGAAACATCCTTGAATAAGGCTTCTCCACCAAACTCGATAGACACTGAATTAACTGAAATCATAGCACTGAAATTGAGCGGCAAAAGTAAGTCATTCTTAGAAGAATCAAGAAGGATGATAAATTGCTAACAGCACTCTGCTTGATTAGCAAAGCTATTGGTGGAACTTATGTCGGATCGAACCAAGAAACGCATTTAGCCCAGAAAATGTCCTAGACTTGTTATAGCATTGTACCTACGCTGGAAAACACCTTATATGCACACCAAGAAAGTTAGTTTTAAGAATAGATTGGGCTTTTCTCTATCTGCCAAGATTGATATGCCCCTGAAGAAGACGCCTTTTCCTTTTGTTATTTTTGCACACGTATTTACAGGTAGTAAGAATCTGATTGCCTCGAAATACATCAGTCGCGCATTAACGATGAATGGCTTTGCCGTTCTTCGCTTCGATTTCACCGGCCTAGGAGACAGCGAAGGAGATTTCTCTGAAACCAACTTCACCTCGAATGTGGATGACTTACTAGCAGCGGCAGATTTTCTCCAGGAAAATTATGAAGCCCCTGCAGTAATTGTTGGTCACAGCCTAGGAGGGATCGCCGCAATTTTTGCGGCTTCCAGAATCGACAGCATAAAAGCTGTTGTTTCCATAGGTGCACCTTCTTATCCTAAACATGTTGTAAAACTACTAGCCGATAAGACGGAGGAAATAGAAAAGAACGGTTGTGCGCAAGTGAATATTGGCGGTCGAAAATTTATGATCAAGAAGCAGTTCTTGGATGATCTACAACAGCAAGAACACGTTCCTGTTATCGAAAATTTGGGAAAGGCATTACTAGTGATGCATTCTCCTCAAGATCGAATTGTCGAGATTGAAAACGCAGCCAATATTTACAAACTGGCAAAACATCCGAAAAGCTTCATCACCCTTGATCGAGCCGACCATATGTTGAGCAATAAAGAGGATGCCCATTATGCCGGAAGTGTTATTACCAGCTGGGTACGTCGCTACATTGAGTTTCCTGAAGAAGTACAGCTAGAAACAGATAAGCAAGTAGTGGTACGCTTGGAAGGAGACGACTTTACTACGGAAGTACAGGCAGGAAAGCATTCCTTGATTGCCGACGAGCCAGTAAAAGTGGGGGGTAATGACTTTGGTCCAGCTCCTTATGAGCTGCTCAACGCAAGCTTAGGCGCATGTACAGCAATGACTTTGAAAATGTATGCTCGACGCAAAAAGTGGAATTTGGAAGAGGTCTTAGTCCATTTAAGTTACTCGAAAGAAGCAGTGTACACTGATCATCAAGCTAATCCAGAAAAGAGTACAAGTCGAATTGATCGTTTTGAAATGGAACTAGAATTGATCGGTGATTTGGACAAAGAACAAAGAGATCGCTTGCATGAAATTGCCAATAAATGTCCCATCCATAGAACCATTGCATCTCCTACGGTCTTTGCTAGTAAGTTGATAGAAGAAGAAGAATGGCAAGAAGAGCAGTATTCGGACTAGTAATTTCACAGTATTTCTATACGAGAACCAGTGTTTATAAGTAAATCAGACTTATTTATTCCCACTAGCTGCAAGAAATATCAGCGTACTGGCACAGGCATTGCATTGTATGTCAATGTGCTACATAAGCTAATTTTCTTACTGTTTTCAAGTAACACAACTTACCAAGGCTTTAAGAGAGAAACCCTTAACTTGCGCATCCCATTCGCCTGAGCCCACAATCGGCAAAGCTGCATGACCAAGAAGAAGAAAAAAGATAAAAAGAACAAAAAGGTGAAAGCAGAGGTGCAAAAAGTGCAAAAGCCTGGAATGTTCTGGTTGGCAACTGAAACAGCGCGAGCTGCTTTTGAGTTCAGTACATTTTTTCCCTACAAGTACTTTGCATCATCGGCAGTAGAAGCAGATCCTCATCCAGTGCTTGTGATTCCTGGCTTTATGACCAGCGATTTATCTACGGCTCCCATGCGCAAATACTTAACAGAACTGGGCTACGATGCATACGGTTGGGGCTTAGGACGCAATTATGGTGACGAGGCTGATATGGACATCTTGCTCGATATAGCCGACAGCTTGTTTCAAAGGCACCGCAAACAAATCAGTATTATTGGTTGGTCTTTAGGAGGAATTTTTGCGCGTCAATTGGCAAAAGTAAGACCGCATTTAGTGAGACAAGTGATTACGATGGGAACTCCCTTCAGTGGCCTTACGGAGAACAATAACGTAGTTTGGATTCATAACTTGATTACGAATCTACGTGCAGAAGATGCACTTGATCCCGATTTTTTGGCAGATATTCCGAATCCTGCGCCAGTCCCAACAACGGCCATTTATACCAAACAAGATGGGATTGTGCCGTGGACCTACTGTCTCGAAAAGACAGAGAGCGACATTCATCAAAACGTCGAAGTACTAGGAAGTCACTTGGGTTTAGGCTTCAACCCCGTAGTGATTGAAGTGATCAAAGACCGTCTTTTGTACAATTTGGAAAACTGGCAAAAGTACCGACCGACAGGAGCTTTGGCGCGAACATTCCTAAAAGTAAGCTAAGCAATGCTGCTTTTGAGATATTTTACCAATAAATCACTGTCGACGCCTTAAAATCCTCAGCGATTTCTTTAATTTGAGCTACCTTTTTGATAAGCTAGATCAAAGCCTTGTTAAGAAAAGAAGCCTAAAAAATATTGACACGAGGGAAGCCTGTTTTTATATCTCTTCTCTCTCTATGCTGATCCCATGATTAAGAAACTTCTTGATGATTTAAAACTCGAACATCTAGAGCCGATCTCTAGTATGGATGCGACATTTTTATATGGTGAGTCACCGACGAGCCCAATGCATGTTGGAAGCGTTACCATTGTAGAGGGAGCATTGTCATTTGATGTGTTCCGAAGAATTATTGCTTCGAGAATTCACATGATGCCAATTCTTAGAAAGAGACTCATTTATGTGCCTTTCGATGTGGATTATCCTTATTTGGCAGATGATCCGAATTACGACATTAATCTACATTTGCATCATGTTGCCTTGCCTAAACCCGGAGATTGGGCAGCTTTGCGAACCATGGCATCTGACATATTCAGTCAACCCATGGACATGAACAAGCCATTGTGGTCCTTCACTTTCGTGGAAGGGCTTAATGAGCTTTCACAGGTTCCCAAGGATTCAGTAGCGATCATTAGTAAAGTGCATCATGTTGCAATCGATGGAGTAGCAGGAACGAGTTTGATGAGTATCCTATTCGATCTTCATCCCGATAAAGATCCTATTCCAGATCCAAAGCCTTTCAAAGCGAAGCCATTGCCAAACGAATTAAGCATCATGGCTAAAAGCGCTTTGGACTTTGCAAAACAACCCTTAAAATTCCCTGGACTAATAAAAGGTGCCTTGGCATCAACGGTTAAAGCAGGAATGTTGACACGAGTGCAACATTTGGAGCCACCAACTTCAGCATTCTCGGCCCCAAGAACCTCTTTTAATGGAATTATTTCCGCAAGACGTAAATGGAATACCTCCATTCTTTCTTTAGATCGAATCAAAAATCTAAAGCGAATTATGGAAGTGACCATTAATGATTTGGTCTTGGCTATTTGCGCGGGAGCATTGCGACGTTATTTATTAGAAAAAGAAGAACTTCCTGGGCAACCATTAATTTCGATGGTGCCTATTTCGAAACGGCAAAAAGGGAAAAAGAAAGAAAAAGCACAAGGAAATCAATTAAATGTAATGTTGGTACAATTGGCTACTGACATTGAAGATCCTTTAGAAAGACTTGAGGCCATTTACGAAAACACAACTCGTGGGAAAACTTACAAAGGAGCTATGGGGGCAAAATCGATTGCTAGTGTTGGGGAAATTGTTCCGTTTGGAATTGCGAATCAAGCAGCTAAAATATATAGTCGTTACAATTTGGCCCGTCTGCATAGACCAGCATTTAATTTGGTAATTACAAATGTGCCAGGTCCTCAATTCCCGCTGTACATTTACGGACATAAAGTCCACACAATTATGGGAACGGCTCCTATCATTGATGGCATGGGATTAATGATAGCGGTATTTAGTTATGATGGACGAGTAACTATCACTACTACGTCTGACGAAAAATCTATGCCTGATTTGGATAATCTATCCAATTACATTCGAGAATCAGCAAATGAGCTAGAAGCAGCAATTCTCGAGTTCGAAAAAACGGGTAAGAAGAAAAAGAAAGCCAAAGTCAAAAAGAAAAAGGCCGCTTCAGATTTCGTATTCAAAGATTTGAAAAAATATTTGTCTGATAATCCCGAATTCTTACGACCAGACAGTGGCTTGTATCAATTTAATGTGACAGGAACTGCAGAAGCTTTTTGGCAAGTTAATTTCCGAAAACCTCCTGGGAGTATTCGCAGAGGAAAACTCAAAAACCCAGATGCCACTTTTACGATTAAAGACGAACATCTCGTCAAGATTGGCAAAGGAAAATTAAAATTGCAGACGGCTATGATTCAGGGACGCTTAACAGTGGAAGGGGACATGGAAAGAGCAATGCAACTTGGAAAAATATTAATGAAAATATTCAAGGAAGTCCAAAAGACTCCTGAAAAGCCAGTAAAGAAAAAGTAGTATTTGGCTTTGCTAATAAATAAAGGAGTGCATTCGATTCCATTTATTTATTAACTGAAAGTGAAACACGGAGTATTTTAAGCGCACAAGATGGATGGTATAGAGTACATTTTAAATGATAGGGACTTTCAAAAAACCTTGCAGCAAATTGCAAAAGACGAAGACATGTCTATGCTCAAGGTGCAGGAAGAGGCTAGCATTTATTTGAGAGAACTTTATTCAGAATATCATCCGGTGGCTCAAACCATCATGATGGAATTGGTCAAATTCACCCTCTCGCGAGGTTATGATGAAACCATCGATGTGGATGCTGATGAAATGAAGGCTTTGGGTAAGTTGATGCGACGACATTCCGTTGCATTCGTGATGACGCATAAAACCTACATCGATATGTGGGCATTGAGCTTAGTACTTGCGCGTCATGGACTTCCTTTGCCTTTTATTTTTGCAGGAATCAACTTAAGCTTTTTCGGAGCGGGGAAATTAGGGAGAAAAGCAGGTGCGATTTTTATTCGACGTTCTTTTAAAGACAATGTTTTATACAAAGCTACGCTGCGTCATTATATTGCTCATCTGGTAAAACAGAAAGAGCATTTCATGTGGGCGATTGAAGGAACGCGTTCTCGTACAGGAAAATTGGTCTGGCCGAAAATGGGTATTCTCAAATACATTGCAGATGGAGAAAAAGAATCTCGCAGCGAGGTAAAATATGTTCCAGTCTCCGTGGTTTATGACTTGATTCAGGATGTACAGGAAATGACCGATGAGGTCCGTGGAAAAGAAAAGAAAAAGGAAGGCTTACTCTGGATGTATAAATACATCAAGGGAATGGGCAAAAACTACGGACGTATTTCTATTCGTATTGGCGAACCTATTGAAAGAGATGATGAACACTTTGCCGAAATACCTGATGACTTGCAATCACCTGGCGAGAAATACACACTTCCCAAACTAGCTTTTGAATTATTACACCGAATAAATAAAATAACACCAGTAACTACTGCATCATTAATTTGCACAACATTACTCAGTAAATTCTCCCTTTCGAAGAATATGATTGAGCACAATGTACTCGCCTTAATGAATTTGGTAGAGCAGCACAAGGGAGATGCTTTAGTCGATCGAGGAGTACCGATTAACCAATCGGTTCAATTTGCATTGAATCTGCTAGAACGTGCAAATTTGATCAAGCAATTAGGAGAGGGCACAAAGGCAAAGTACGCCATCGTGACCGATAATTATTTGATGTCGACTTACTACTCCAATATGTCGGTACATCATTTATACCGAAGAGCATTTATTGAGTTGGCACTCCTAAAAGCTGCTGAAGAAAAAGTCGAGGACAGGGAAGCTGCTTTTTGGAAAGAAATCATGTCGCTTCGAAATTTATTTAAATTCGAGTTCTTTTATTCAGACAAGGCGAATTTCAGCGACGAAGTAGAGCATGATTTCACTATCATGGATCCTAAATGGAGAACGATACTGGAAGGTAGTCGAAAGGATGTCCTTGGCATTTTACGATCCCAGCCTATCCTTATTTCCCACGTGGTTCTGCATACCTACATTGAAGCATACAGTGTAGTAGCGAGAGCATTATTGGCAATGGAACCTGATGAGGTTTACGATGAGAATAGATTGATGCATGCCTGTATGTTTCTAGGAGAAGAAATGCATTGGCAAGGGAATATTCACCGAATAGAATCTGTTTCGAAACCATTTATTATAAATGGTTTGCGTTACGCAACAAATAGAGATTTAGTTCCTAAAGGTAGAGAACGAAAAAAGAAAGAATTAGCAGATTTTCTTTTGGAACTCGAATCGATTGACGAACGGATCAAGGAATTGCAAACCTATGTTTTGACAACGAGTAAGTTGGAAAGACAAGTGATTCCTATAGAGCGAAACGTTGTTCCTGGCTCGAAAGTAGAAGCCATCACAGAGACCGTTCTACAAGCCGATCGAGGCAAAGAAATTGGGGCCTTTTTTGATTTGGATCGTACTTTAATAAAAGGTTTTTCGGCGGGACAGTTCTTTAAAACAAGATTGCTTTCTGGACAGATGCGTAACAAGGAAATCATTGCGCAATTCAGTGGGGCCTTAGTCTATGCAGTTGGTGATCGAAATTTTGCTAGTTTGGCCGCAATAGGAGCGAAGGGTGTAAAAGGAATTCGCGAACAAGTATTTATTGAAGTCGGAAAAGACGTCTATTACAATCACCTAGCACACGCTATTTATCCAGAATCTCGGGCTCTTGTAGCAGCTCATATTGCCAAAGGGCATACGGTTGCTATTATTTCTGCGGCTACCCCTTACCAAGTAAATCCAGTAGCAGCAGACTTGGGCATTGAGCACATTATGTGTACAAGAATGGAAGTGAAGCGCGGCGAATTCACGGGAAACATTGTCGAGCCCGCTTGCTGGGGTGAAGGAAAAGCCCATGCAGCTCGCGAGTTGGCGGAAAACCTTAATTTGGATCTAGCGAAGTCTTATTTCTATACCGACAGTGCAGAGGATTTACCGCTACTAGAACTGGTGGGCAAACCTGTTGCAATTAATCCCGACAAAAAATTATCGGCTTTAGCCTATCAAAATAATTGGCCGCTTTATCGATTCGACGATGTAAGTCGTAAAGGAATTGGCAATTACGTTCGAACAGGACTCACAATGATGAGTTTGGTTCCAGCTGCTATAAAAGGAGTGCTTACTGGAACGGCTAGTATGTCATGGGAAAGTGGGCGTAATTCTATGATTGCTTCTTTTGGAGACTTGGGAGCAAGATTCGCAGGAATTAATTTGGCAATAAAAGGAGAGGAGAAACTTTGGAGAAACCGACCTGCGGTATTTATTTTTAATCACCAAAGTAATGCCGATATGATCATTGCCGCCAAATTACTGCGACGAGATATAATGGGTATTGCCAAGAAGGAGATAAAATACATGCCAATCATTGGTCAGCTTTTGAGTGCTTCGAAAGGAATGATTTTTATTGACCGTAAGGACAAAGAAAAAGCAATTGAAGCCATGCAGCCCGCTATTGATGCCTTGAAAGAAGGAACGTCGATTGTGATTTTCCCGGAAGGTACACGCAGCTACGATTATAGTTTAGGTTCTTTTAAAAAGGGCGCATTCCATTTAGCCATGCAAGCCGGTGTTCCCGTTATCCCGATCGTAATTGAGAACGCCCACGAAGCCATGCC
>CALFBW010000205.1 GCA_937951415.1 uncultured Chitinophagales bacterium
GTTGTTTTGTAAATACCTTAAAATATTGAAAATCAATTAATTGAATTCACCTAATTTGTCTTTGTTTCAATAATTTGTGTGATTTTATTGTGATTTTGCTCAATAAATGTACTTCTATAGGTCAGTTTCATCGTTTAACTTACAGGCTAAATGATGTTGCTTATGAAAACGCTAGGAAAATTGATCTTTCCCATATTAGTATTAATACATGTCGGGGCAAGAATGTATTTTAACGAATCCGTAGCAGGAGCAGCAGCGATTGAAGTGAGCTTTCCCGATGATGGTCGGAATTACTACAGCTACATCTCCTCCGATTCTTTCGATTGGAAGGCGATGCTAGAAGACAAAGAAGCCCAATTCGAACCATCGAACATTCATTTGGTAGGCAATGCACATTTGCCTTTTCAGGAGATTTCTTTTTCCACAAGATTTTACGAAGGTAGGACGGCATTTACGCAGGCCAACCAACCTTAGTTCCCCATTGAATTCGCCAATGAAAACCCTTTCTGTCTTGCAGGAAGGGTTTTTTTTCGTAATAAATAATTCCAAACTAATGTCAACGTTTTACCTTGGTAGCTGTTAAGCATAAAATCGCTTGAAAAACCTTTTAATGAACCTATTTCGTCTTTTTGTAGTGCTCGTACTCGGTCTGTTTGCCCTCGATGGGCTAGAGGCGCAGAATACAGACAATAAGCAAGACTTAGTTCAAGTGACAGGCGTGGTAATGAATGTCGACAGTATGAATGCAGTCTTTTATTGCAATATTGGCATCATTGGCTCTCATCGCGGTACCATTAGCGATTTAGATGGCTATTTCTCGATTATCGTCGAGAAAGGTGATACGATCGGCTTCTCAGCAGTGGGTTTTATTAGTGCTTACTTAAGAGTTCCAGAAGACCTAACGGGTGATACTTACTCCGTTTTGCAGCTCATGGAAACAGACACCATCAACCTTCCAGAGTCGATCATATATCCATGGCCAAGCCCTGAAGAGTTTGAAGCTGAGTTTCTTGCTCTAGATCTAGAAGATGATTATCACACCAAGTTCCATAAAGCAGTTGGCCCATTACCAGGACTAGACTACATTCCGCCAATGGCCGTCAACCCCGGAGGTGTCTCGTATGTGATCAGCGGCCCTTTTTCGAAGCTAGTCGATTTTATCCAAGCACACGACGATCGGCGACTTGATAGATACCGTAAAGCCATTGGAATTTTGGATTCCGTTAAAGTCGCCCAAGAGGAGCTTCGGGAGGAAAATTAGTGAGCCCACTCACTTCAAATGCATTTTTGCAATCGGCCTATCCACTTCAGTTCATATATTCTTTATTTAGAAAGATTCTAAATAAAGCGGAAAGCCTCTATCTTTGCGGATCAGAGGAACCAAAATTTGAAGATGGCTAAATACCCAACTTCCAAAAGTGGCCTTTTTAATGTTTAAAGAAGATTAATGTTTGCTATAAAAAAATGCGCCTGGCTTTGCTCTTGCCTACTTGTACTTTGTTTGTTTGCTTGTCAAGGAGAACAGAAGGCTGATAAGACGGAAACCGCTGGGGCAAAAACCGAAAAAAAACCTTTAATTGTCACTACCACGAGCATGATCGGTGACATGCTTCGTAATATTGTAAAAGACAAAGCGGAAGTGATTTCTTTAATGGGGCCGGGAGTTGACCCGCATTATTTCAAGGCATCTCAGGGTGACTTGAAGCGTATTCGCGAGGCAGATATGGTGTTCTACAATGGTATTTTCTTAGAAGGGAAAATGGAAGCTATTTTGGAGAAACTTGCCAAGTCAAAGCCGGTTTATGCAGTGACAGAGGAACTGGGAAAGGAGCAATTGATCCAAATGACTGAAGACGGATTGGAAAAGCAATACGATCCCCACGTTTGGCTCGACACTAAGCTTTGGGCGAGCTGTATAGAAGTAGTGGCGAATCGCCTTATAGAGCTCGATCCATCTTGGAAAGCAGAAATTGGCAGTAATGCAGCCGCCTTATACAAGACTTATATGGGGCTTCACAAAGAAGTGAAAACAGAAATAAATAGTATTCCAGAAGCCTCTCGCATTTTAGTGACTTCGCACGATGCTTTCAATTACTTTAGTCGTTCATACGGTATTGATGTAGCTGCTTTGCAAGGAGTGTCAACGGTCACTGAGTTTGGATTGAAAGACGTAACGAACTTGGTAGACTTGATTGTTTCTAAAAATGTGAAGGCTGTTTTTGTAGAGTCATCCGTTGATCCGAAGCACTTGAATGCCGTTGTAGAGGGCTGCAAAAAACGAGACCATCCTGTTGCCGTTAGAGGCCCACTTTTAAGTGATGCTCTAGGAGAAGATGGTAGTTCAGAAGGGACATACGAAGGAATGATTCGTTTTAATGCGAAGACCATCAGTGAAGGTTTGAAATAAATAATAAATCAGAACGAGTGATCAAACGCGTAGACAATTCCATTTTAGAGGTACATGATTTAACGGTAAGTTACCACAACAAACCTGTTTTGTGGAACATCGATTTTGATTTGCCCTCAGGAATTGTTGCTGGAATTATAGGACCAAATGGAGCAGGAAAATCTACTTTGATCAAATCGATCATGGGCTTGATTTCGCCGGATCAGGGCTACACAAAAATATTCGGGCAGCCACTAAACGAAATTCGTTCGCGTGTTTCTTATGTCCCTCAAAGAGAATCGGTCGATTGGGATTTTCCAGCTAGTGCAATGGATGTAGTCTTGATGGGTCGGTATTCTGAACGCGGTTTCTGGGGTCGCTACAATGATGAAGATCGAAAAATTGCCAAGCAAAGTTTAGAGCAAGTAGACATGCTCCCTTTTGCAAATAGACAAATTTCGCAATTGAGCGGTGGGCAACAACAACGCGTTTTTCTAGCACGAGCGCTTGCGCAACAAGCCGACATTTATTTCATGGATGAACCTTTTGCAGGAGTGGATGCTGCTACAGAAGCTTCGATCTTGAACCTGCTGAGGGAAATGAGCCATTCTGGAAAAACCATGATCGTGGTGCACCACGATTTGCAATCGGCTTACGATTATTTTGATTGGATGATCTTGCTCAATCGCCGACTCATTGCTGTGGGTCCGAAAGCTGATGTTTTTACCGATGAACTTATTCAAGAAACCTACGGAGGCAATCTTTCGATTTTAGCCACCTTGGGAAACATCATGCAGCAAAAAGATTACCCGAAGTAGCGTAAATGGACTTGCTTCGAAGCTTCATAGAATTCTTTTCCTTCTCCGACCCCAATGTAGTTTATGTGGTGGTAGGAACCCTCTTAATTGGAGCCAGTTCTTCCATCGTAGGCTGCTTTACCGTTTTGCGAAAACGTTCCCTAGTAGGAGATGCTATTGCCCACGCAGTATTGCCAGGAGTTTGTTTGGCATTTTTACTACATGGAGAAAAAGATCCTCTAATTCTCTTATTGGGCGCTTTTATTTCGGGGTGGATTTCCATCATTGTCATTGACTTGATTGTAGAGAATACAAGAATAAAAACAGACGCAGCACTGGGAATTGTATTGTCGGTCTTCTTTGGTTTAGGCATTTTATTACTAACGCACATTCAAAAAACAGGAAATGCTTCCCAATCGGGATTAGACAGTTTTTTATTCGGAAAAGCAGCTTCGATAGTAGGAGCAGATCTCTACACTTTTGGAGCGGTAGCAGTGCTTTTAATGGTAGCAGTTTTTGCTTTCTTTCGGGAATTTACTTTGATCTCTTTTGATCCCAATTATGCGCAATCCATCGGAATGCCTGTTAAATGGTATCAATTGGTCTTATCGTCCTTGACGGTTTTGGCAGTGACAGTGGGAATCCAAGCAGTGGGCGTTGTTCTGATGGCAGCATTATTAATTACACCTGCAGTAGCAGCCCGTTTTTGGACGCACCGTTTATGGTTGATGATTGTGCTAGCAGCTTTGATAGGGGCCATTGCCAATGTGAGTGGCGCTTTTATTTCTTACGCTGCTCCTCGTATGCCTACCGGACCTTGGATCATTGTTGTTTTGACCTTTTTGGCGATGTTTTCCATGTTTTTTGCACCGCAAAGAGGCTTCCTTTCTAAATGGCGGAAAGCCCGCTCTTCGAAAGCGCGAATTTTTGAGGAAAATGTATTGAAATTGCTCTACCAATTGGAAGAGAAAGATGGTAATAAAAAAGTGGATCGATCTATTCAAGAAATGCTCAAGCGCAGAGACTGGAAGCATTCCGAAGTAAAAGCAGCTTTAAAAAGATTAGACCGTAGAGCATTGGTCACCGGACAAAGTGAAAACTGGCGATTGAGCCAAGAGGGGAGAATGGAAGGACAAAGGATTGTACGCATCCACCGATTGTGGGAATTGTATTTAACAACGGTTATGAAAGTAGCGCCCGATCACGTTCATGAAACAGCGGAAGTAATGGAGCATATTATTAATCCGCCCCTAGAGAAAAAGCTCATGCGTTTATTAAATAAACCAGAACGCGATCCGCATGACAGTCCTATTCCTTACGCTGAAGATGATATATAATGGATTTTTGGTTCAATGATTTCTGGATAATATTGTGTGGCTCATTGGTAGCCATGAGCTGTGCTATTTTGGGCTGTTTTCTAATCTTGCGGAAAATGGCAATGGTAGGAGATGCCATCAGTCATTCGGTTTTACCCGGAATTGTCGTGGCCTTTTTTCTATCTGGTTCTTTGAGCTCCTGGACAGTGATGTTGGGAGCTACGAGCTTGGGTTTGTTGACCACATTTATTATTGAAATGCTCAATAAAAGGGGAGGAGTTCAGGCCGATGCTGCAATAGGGCTCACCTTTACATTTTTGTTTGCAGTAGGTGTAATATTGATTGCTGCTAATTCAGGGAATTTGCACATTGATCAAGATTGCGTTTTACACGGAGAAATCGCTTACATCCCTCTTGATATCGGGACCACAATTGCTGGCATTGAAATTCCAAGACAAGCAATCATCTTATCGGTCTTATTTTTCGTAATTTCTACATTGGTCTATTTGGGATATCGTGGCTTATTCTTAACCACCTTTGATCCAGAATATGCAGATGCTATTGGAGTAAAAACCACTACTTGGCATTATCTTTTAATGGCAGCTGTGTCTTTGGCAACAGTAGTTTCTTTTGAGTCGGTGGGGGCTATTTTGGTCGTAGCATTTTTAATCGTTCCCGCTGCGACCGCCTATTTATTGACCGATCATTTTCCAAGCATGTTGCTATTGAGCTGTGTGGTAGGAATACTCTCTTCATTCACGGGTTACTATTTAGCAGTTTATTTGGATGGATCAATTGCGGGTGCAATTTCCACCATGATGGGTGTCTTTTTTAGCTTGGCATTCTTATTTGCTCCGAAGCACGGCTACTTGGCGAAGCGATTGAGTACTTAGGATTAGCACAAAAGTTTGAATTTATGTTTAGATCTCACCAGCAATATTTGAAATCTTCTTTGATTAAGAAATATTTGAGAACAAACCCTGCAATACCGTTTCGATTCAAGCACCATTTATGTGCGCCTTTAAGATCGGCGAGAACCTTGTGCTTGGCATTAACACTTGATTAACCACCCAAGAGTACCTTTAACTAATGTTTTCGTTATAGCTTTGCATAAGTATTATGAAACGGCTGTGGAAACCTTTGTTGTTGATCTTTTGTACCTGCTTTTGTGCATGTGGATCACCAGCGCCTGCTCCTTCCGTAGATGGTATTTGGATTGGGTCACACCGTGGGCATTTCTTTAAGCTGCCCATTAATGTTTTGATGGATTTTCAAGAAGATGGAGAGATGCGGTTTCTCGCCCAGGGTGTTAGAGATGAACAGCTGGAATGGCAAATTTATGGCGACAGTATTTTGGTAGATACTGAAATGTATTTGATTGATCGATTAACGGAAAATACATTGCAATTAAAATCGAAAGATGGAATACTCTATTTCTATCGTGCTCAAGAAGCGGCGGCGTATTTGAATGAAATCAGAATACCCGATTATTTGGAGGCGAATTGGTGGGAGATAAAAAAGGAAGCAGGTATTGACCAAAAAGAAGAATATTTCTTATTAAACACTTTCGAATATTTAAAGTTTGATAATGAAGATTTCCATTTAAGGAGAGACTATTTCTATAAGGGGAATTTGGTTTTTACTGAATGGGAACATTCTTGCTTCCGATATGAGGATTTTCAGCAACTTTTATTTTTAAATTATGCGAAACGAGCTTTTACTTGTGATTCCATATATGCACGTCCAGAGCAAATTGTTGAATTATCGGAAGATCGATTTTTTACTTCCTCTGGCGGTGGATCGGCGAAAAAGCAGATACAATATAACAAGGTAGAAATTGATAGTACAATTCCAAATGATGGCTTGCTAGAATTCTGTGAGGATTTGTTGGTTGGTCGAAACGCCTATCGGGGAATTTATTATCAAGGAAGAATGGATGGAATGCGACAGGAGTTGCTAGAAGGGTTTAAGAAGGAAACCAACCGTTTTTCAGGTTTTATAACAGTAGATTTTCAAGTGAGTTGCAAAGGTGAAGTTGGTCGATTTGAAATTTATGCTACTGACCTTAAAGCGAAAAAAGTCGAACCAGAATCATACATCATTAAGCACTTAATAAATTTGATTGCCAAACTAGATAATTGGAAGGTAGAAGGGGAGGAAACTCTCTATGATAACAGGTACAGTCTTACATTTAAGATGTTGGAAGGAGAATTAATTGCAATTATTCGTTGAAAAAGATAGCAACCATATTCCTCTTGTGGCTATTAATTGCATTGTTTTACAAGGCCTTTATTCCAGATCGTGCGACCTCCCTTCGCTACGAAGAGCAAAAACAGTCTTTAAGTGATAGCGAAAAAATGAAAAGGGCTGATGAATTGGTTGATATTGCCAGCTCTCTTATTCATTTCAATAGAATACAAGAAGCAGAAGCAGTTATTGACTCTGCTTTTCAATGGAATAAATCGACAATTCATTATCAAAGAATTGGAAGAGCTTTTATGCGAAAAGGAATTTTTGATAAAGGAATGGATATGCTAAATAAAGCAGTTGAAATTGATGGAGATTTAGCGCGTGACAGTCGTGGTTCATATTTAATGAGTTCGATGAAAGATTTCGAAAATGCAGCAAAGGATTTTGAATTGTTTGACAAGGCAGATAAGGGCGTTTCTTTTGTTGGACCTACGAATGTGAGGATACTAATTGGACAGTGTTATTTATTAAGTAATAAATACGAAAAAGCTAAATGGGCTTTTGATGCTTATTTTCAAGAAATTGGCGAAATAGGGAAAAGTAAAATTGATGTTTATGCATATTGGTATCGTGCTAAAGCGAAATGTAGTTTAAAGGATTGGAGCGGTGCCTTGAAAGATTTGGAATTGTTTTTGGACGACTATCCGGAGGGCCCGGAAGCCCATTTGTTGAAAGGGGAAATTTTTAGAATGCAAGGCTTGGAAACCGAAGCTTGTTTAAGTCTTCAAAAAGCAGATGATTTTGCTCGTAAAGGATATCTTCGTGGATATGATTTTGTGGACTTGCCTTTGCAAGTTTTTCGAAAAGACATTAAAAGAGCCTTAGACATTTGTCGCTAAACTCGATGAATTATTGATGGATGTTTCACTTAGGTTTGACTTTTTTAGACAAGCTATTGAGAGCTATTCCCCATTAATTTTGCGACCTTGTAGATCTTTTGTTCTACCAATGAGGCTTTGAATATTTGTCGCATTTCTAAAGATCCTTTAAGAAAGAGTTCGGAAGATCTTCTCAGAAATTAGAACAATATAGTGGAAAGGGCTGAGGACAATCTGGTTTTTGGAGCTTGCTTTCTCGCATATTGGAAGTTTTTGAACTTTCCTTCAATGTTAACAAAATCGTAATCAGTCGTAATCACATACTAAATGAAGTGCGTCTGGAGTCTCCTATGCGTATATTTGTAGAGATTATGTCAGAGAAAATTGTCATTGCCATCGACGGCTACTCCTCATGTGGAAAGAGTACACTTGCGAAGGACCTAGCGCGCGAACTGAATTACATCTACATCGATAGTGGTGCCATGTACCGTGCAGTTACCCTGTACGTCTTGCAGAAAGAAATCGATGTGAACGATCATGAGGCGGTAGTCGCAGAACTTCCCAATATCCAAATTGAGTGCATTTACAATCAAGAAGAGGATAAAATGGAGACTTTGCTAAATGGTAAAAATGTTGACGAACAGATCCGTTCGCCTTGGGTGAGCCAGAATGTTTCAGAGGTATCGATCATTAAGGAGGTTCGTGCTTTTTTAGTGGAACAGCAGCAAAGAATTGGTGCTGAGAAAGGAATAGCCATGGACGGAAGAGACATTGGTACTGTCGTATTTAAAGATGCTGAACTGAAGATATTCTTGACGGCCGATATTGAAACCCGAGCCAGAAGAAGGTACGAAGAAGTACAAGCTAATGGAGTGGCAATGTCTTACGAAGAAGTCAAGCACAACCTTTCACATCGCGATAGAATCGATTCCAGCCGAGAAGAAAGCCCGCTGTTTAAGGCAGATGACGCTTTGCTATTCGATAACAGTATTTTGAGTAGACAAGAGCAATTAAGACTGGTCCTAAATATGGCTAAGAGACGAATCGAGGAGGCGCAAAAACGTACAGTAAAAAATTAATCAAACCTTTCCGTTTGCGAGCTGTTTCCTTTTTGTTCAACACTCTACTTAGGTCGGTTTATGCGAAAATTTGACGTTCCAGATCAATACAAAAGCAATCGAATTGCACAACTCAAGGAACTGCGGAAGCAACAAGATCCTCGGAAAAAGGATTTTAGTCCTTCCCGTCTAGATTTTGGCCCGCTTCAGGTGCTGATTCCCAGGCATTTTGGTTTTTGCTACGGGGTAGAAAATGCCATAGAGATTGCCTACAAAACCCTAGATAAACATCCCAACGAAAGTATTTATTTCCTTAGCGAAATGATTCACAATCCTGTCGTTAATGATGACTTGAAGAAGCGAGGCATTCAGTTTTTACAAAATACCAAGGGCGAAGAACTGATTCCTATTGATGGTCTCTCCAAGGATTCGATCGTTCTTATCCCTGCTTTCGGCACCAGCTTAGAAATGAAAGCCCGACTGAAAGGAATGGGTATTGCTTTGGAAGAATACGACACGACCTGCCCTTTCGTGGTGAAGGTTTGGAATAAGGCTGAAAAAATCAGCAAGGATGGATTCTCCGTCATCGTTCATGGTAAACCAGAGCACGAAGAGACTAGAGCCACTTTTTCACATTCCGCCAATGCCAGTCCAACCCTTGTGCTTCGAAATATGGAAGAAGCGGAGGCTTTGGCAGCCTTTATGAAAGGAGAGCTTGCTGAAGAAACCTTTTATCAGACCTTTGATGGTCAGATGTCGAAAGGGTTTAGATTGAAAAAGGACTTAATAAAATTCGGAGTGGTGAATCAAACCACGATGCTCGCCAGCGAAACACAGGGAATCGCCTTATACCTACGCTCGGTGCTTGTAGATATTTATGGAGAGGAAAACATCAAACAGCACTTTGCCGATACCCGAGACACGCTCTGTTATGCGACAAACGACAATCAATCTGCCAACATTCGCATGCTCGAAGAGGAGGCTGATTTGGCTATTATTGTAGGAGGCTACAACAGTTCCAATACCAGCCATTTGCTAGAGCTTGCCGAAGAAAAATTGCCCAGCTATTTTGTTTCCGGGGCAGAATGCATTAGAGCAGATCGATCTATCCAACATTTTGATTTAGCTAATAAAAGAGAACGCACAACTGCAGACTTTATGCAGAAATCGTCACCTTTAAAAGTAATGCTCACTTCCGGGGCATCTTGTCCAGATACAGTAGTAGAAGAGGTGCTGATGAAGTTGCTCAGCTTCTTTCCGGCAGCAGAGGACTACGATACTGTGGTCCAATCCTACAAAAGTAGCCTGCTGTAAGGGACTCCTTGCATTGAACAGTGTTCAATATCTTTGAATTTAAGCGCGGAAAGGTGTACTTTTGCACTCTTTTAGAAGGCTTTGTGGATAACTTCAAAGCTATTTATTTACTAACCCGAAAGCATTTATAGCTTTCAATAAACATTTTCACTTTGGCTGAAGAAACTATTGATAACGAAATGGAGCAGGTCCAAAATCCTGTGAGCCCGACTGCGGAGGAGACATCTTCGGAGGAGGCAACGCCAGATTTTTTGGCAACACCAGAAGAGGAAGAAACGGCGCACGATGACTTCGATTGGGAAGCAGGGAATGACTTAACACTTCCCTATACCGACGGAGAAATTGAGGCGTACACAAAAGAGTACGACGCAACTTTCAACACTATTGAAGACAACACAATCATCAAAGGTGCAGTAGTATCATTGAATGATAATGATGTTGTATTAAATGTAGGCTTTAAGTCTGATGGTTTGGTATCACGAACAGAATTTCGTGACACACCAGACTTAGCGGCTGGAGATGAAGTAGAGGTATACGTTGTTACCAAAGAAGATAAGGACGGACAATTGGTGCTTTCTCGTAAGAACGCTAAGTTGATGCGTGCTTGGGAGACTATTGTTGATGCCCACAAAAATGACAAAATCCTTAAGGGTACAATTGTCAGCAAAACGAAAGGTGGTTTGATTGCGAACGTGTTTGGATTGGAAACATTCCTCCCAGGTTCTCAAATCGATGTACGTCCAATTTTGGATTACGATGCCTACGTTGGAAAAACAATGGAGTTCAAAGTAGTGAAGATCAACGAGGCCATCAAAAATGCCGTTGTATCGCACAAAGCTTTGATCGAAAGCGATCTAGAGGAGCAAAGACAACAGATCATTGGTCAGTTGGAGAAAGGTCAAGTACTAGAAGGTATCATCAAAAACATCACAGATTTCGGTGCATTTATCGATTTGGGTGGAGTAGATGGACTTTTGTACATCACCGATATTTCTTGGGGACGTGTAAACCACCCATCGGACGTTTTAGAGAACGGACAGAAATTGAACGTGGTAGTTCTGGATTTCGACGACAACAAGAAACGTATCAGCCTTGGTTTGAAGCAACTTCAGCCGCATCCATGGGATGTTTTGGGTGGAGACATCAGCGTTGGATCTACCGTAAAAGGAAAGATTGTAAACATCGAGGATTACGGTGCATTCTTGGAAATTACTCCAGGAGTAGAAGGATTGATCCACATCTCAGAGGTGTCTTGGTCAAACCAACCAATCAACTCTCGCGAGTTTTTCCGCATGCAGGAAAACTACGAAGCGAAAGTGGTTACATTGGACCGCGAAGACCGCAAAATGTCTTTGAGTATCAAGCAGCTTAGCGATGATCCTTGGAAGAAAGTTTCTGC
>CALFBW010000206.1 GCA_937951415.1 uncultured Chitinophagales bacterium
AGTCATTGATAAAGGCTATGGGCAATTTATCAAACGTTCAAAAGTCTCGAAAGTACTCTAGTACTTGGAGCGGTCTTTTATTTTAATAATAAAGGACCAATGTTTATTAATAAAAACGCAATAAATGCCAAGAATAGTAAAATCAGGATTAATTCAAATGAGCCTTCCGATGACGGAGGGAGAAGGAAGCATTAAAGAGATTATGGATGCCATGCTGAAAAAGCACATTCCATACATTGAACAAGCAGGAGAAGCAGGAGTGCAAATCTTGTGCTTGCAGGAAATATTTAACACCCCATATTTCTGTCCGGGACAAGATCGTTCATGGTATGCTTCGGCAGAATCAGTTCCAGGTCCTACTACGGAACTCATGCAAGAGTATGCGAAGAAATACGAAATGGTAATCATTGTTCCAATTTACGAAAAAGAACAAGCAGGCGTTTTGTATAATACTGCCGCAGTAATTGATGCGGATGGA
The DNA here is from genome assembly GCA_937951415.1 of uncultured Chitinophagales bacterium. Classification (GTDB taxonomy): domain Bacteria; phylum Bacteroidota; class Bacteroidia; order Chitinophagales; family UBA2359; genus CALFBW01. Next base: position 479 of record CALFBW010000206.1, read on the forward strand.
ACCTATTTAGGCAAGTATCGAAAAAACCACATTCCACACACCACAGGTTTCTGGGAGAAGTTTTTCTTTAAGCCTGGAAATTTGGGATATCCTGTTTTTCAAACGCGCTACGCAAAAGTGGGCGTTTACATTTGTTATGATCGTCACTTCCCAGATGGCGCTAGAGCTTTGGGGTTAAATGGTGCAGAAATCGTTTACAATCCGTCGGCAACGGTAGCTGGACTTTCACAATATTTGTGGAAACTAGAACAGCCAGCACATGCCGCAGCCAATGGTTATTACATGGGTTGTATTAACAGAGTAGGTGAGGAGAAACCTTGGGACTTGGGTCGTTTTTATGGAACTTCTTATTTCGTTGATCCTAGAGGACAAATCTTTTCAGAAGCTTCGGAATATGAGGATGAATTGTTAATTGCGGACTTCGACTTAGATGTCATTGACGAGGTGAGATCAACTTGGCAGTTCTTCCGAGATCGTCGACCAGAGACTTACGGACGTTTGACAGAATTGTAATAGGCCCCTTAATCAAGAATAATGAGTGAATTTAAACGCCCGCAAGACGATGGCGATTTTCAAGTAAATTTTACGCAGCTCAAACCTTTGATGAATGCCACTGAGGCATATTATGAAAGTAGCCGCTGTTTGTTTTGTTACGATGCTCCATGCATTCAAGCCTGTCCAACAGGAATTGATATTCCTTTATTTATTAGACAAATAAGTACGGGAAATATTGACGGGGCTGCACGAACAATTTATACTTCGAACCATTTGGGAAATATTTGCGGTAAGGTCTGCCCTACCGAAGTTTTATGCGAAGGGTCCTGTGTGTACAATCATCAAGATATAAAGCCCATTGAAATTGGTCGCTTGCAATCACATGCTACCACTCAAGCAATTTTGGCGGATACAAAACTGTTCGAAAAGCTTCCTGATAATGGGAAAAAGGTAGCAGTAATCGGTGCAGGTCCAGCAGGAATTTCTGCTGCCTGTGAATTGCGAATGTTGGGTTATGCTGTTGATGTATTCGACGCAAAAAAACACCCTAGTGGATTGGCCTTGTATGGAACTGCTCCTTACAAGATTTCCAACGACGATGTTTTGCGAGAAATGAAATACCTCGAAGAACAGTTTGGTTTTAAAACGCATTACTCTAACAGAATTTCTACGCGAGAAGAATACGATAATTTAGAGAAGGACTACGATGCTATTCTCCTTGGAATTGGATTAGGAGGAACGCGTTCTATTCGAATTCCAGGTGAAGACTTGACAAATTGCGAAGGAGCCACCGAGTTTATCGAAACCTTGAAGTTAGATCACATTAATGCGAACATCGGCAAAAAAGTCGTGGTCATTGGTGGAGGAAATACAGCAATGGATGCTGCCTCAGAATCTGCTCGAATGGGTGCCGAAGAAGTGGTATTAATATATCGCCGAACAAAACTGGAAATGCCTGCTTACGATTTTGAATTAGATCTAGCAAAAGGTGTTGGAGTTTCGGCAAAGTTTAATGTACAGCCTGTCGAGGTTCTAGGAGAAGATGGAAAAGTAGTTGGAATTAAGTGCATTCGCATGAAGGAAGACTACGGGGATTTAATTCCAATTCCTGACTCCGAATTTGTCATCGATTGCGATGTTGTGATTCGGGCAACGGGTCAAGACAAGCAAAGAGGACTTTTAGACGTTTTGTCGATTAAATACGATAAAGCGGGTCGCATTGCAGTGAACGAGCATTTTCAAAGCAGCCAGGAAAAGTACTTTGCTGCAGGTGATGCTGTGAATGGTGGAGCAGAAGTAGTAAATGCTTGTGCGGAAGCAAAGCAAGCAGCGCGTGGAATACATGCTTTTTTGAATGATAAGTAGAGTTGGAACGAATAAAAGTTGAAGAGAACAACAACTACTTTATTTATTATAATTATTTAATGAATTTTAAAGTTCACACCGTGCAAATGTTTAGGAATAAATACGAGTACTAGGGTAACTTTTAAGAATAAATGTAATGGCAGATTTAAGATCGAACCTAGCAGGAATAAAATCCCCTAACCCGTTTTGGCTGGCATCAGCGCCACCTACTAATTCGGGCTATCAAATTATGAAAGCATTTGATGCAGGATGGGGTGGAGCAGTATGGAAAACCCTGGGAGTTCCTGTGCAAAATGTTTCGAGTCGCTATGGTGCAGTAAATTACCGCGATCGTAGAATGGTGGGTTTCAATAATATTGAATTAATTACCGATCGACCATTAGCCGATAACTTGAAGGAAATTGAGGAAGTGAAAAAATATTTCCCCGATCATGCGGTGATTGCTTCTTTGATGGTTCAAAGCAAAGAAGAATGGCATCAAATTGTTAAGGACGTTCAAAATGCGGGTTGTGATGGAATAGAGTTGAATTTCGGCTGTCCCCATGGAATGTGCGAACGGGGAATGGGATCAGCCGTTGGGCAGGAACCTGCCGTTTTGCAAACCATCACAGAGTGGGTCATGGAAGTAGCAAAGGTGCCAGTAATTGTGAAACTCACGCCGAATATTTCTGACATTACAGAACCTGCCAAAGCGGCAAGTGCTGCCAAAGCAGATGCCATTTCTTTAATAAATACTATTCAGTCCATTGTTGGTGTTGATCTAGATAATCTCGTTCCTTATCCGATCGTAGACGGACAAAGTACCAACGGAGGATACTGTGGACCTGCGGTGAAACCTATTGCTCTAAATATGGTGAAGAATTGTGCACAAGATCCAAATGTAGGATTGCCAATTTCAGGAATCGGAGGTATCGAAACCTGGAAGGATGCTGCCGAGCATATTTTATTGGGAGCAAGTAATGTACAAGTTTGTACTGCCGTTATGCACTATGGTTTCGGTATCATTAGAGAAATGACCTCGGGTCTTGAGCAGTACATGAATGACAAAGGATTTGCGACAATTGATGATATGGTCGGAAAAGCTTTGCCGAATGTCAAGAAGTGGGAGAATCTAAACTTGCACTACAAAGTGGTGGCAGAGATCAATGAAGAAAAATGCATTGGCTGTCAACTTTGCTATACCGCATGTGAAGACGGAGCGCACCAAGCGATTGGCTTGTCGGGTGAAGAAGGAAATCGAGTGCCATTTATTATTGAAGATAATTGCGTAGGCTGTAACCTTTGTTCTTTGGTTTGCCCAGTAGAGGAATGTATCACGATGGACAGAAGAGACGATGGTGAAAAACACGATACTTGGGCTGCTCGTGGAGAACGTGGAGAACAACCCACTACTTTCAATGATAAAAGAGCTGGAGGCTTGCATCACTGGGTCCCAAGCGTACAAGATGCATTGAAGCATCGCAAGTCGTAGTTACCCAACAAATAGGAAGATAGGTATTGGCGTTTTAAGTATAAAAAACGCAATACCTTTGGCGCTATGCAATACAAGAAATTAGGCGCAAGTGAATTAGAAGTTTCACGTGTTTGTTTGGGCACGATGACTTTCGGAAAACAAAACAACCAGCAAGAGGCTAACGAGCAATTGGATTATGCCCTGGACTGTGGGGTGAATTTCTTGGATACTGCAGAAATGTATGCAGTGCCGCCTTCCAAAGAAACTTACGGAGCTACCGAAACTATACTGGGAAATTATTTTGCCGCCAATCCTGGGAAGCGAGAGAAGTATATCGTGGCTTCAAAAATTGCTGGAACGGGTTTAGCATATATTCGTGGTGGCGACAAAATACGCGCAAAATACATCGAAGAAGCAGTAGACAATTCCCTAAATCGTTTGCAAACAGATTGCATCGATTTGTATCAATTGCATTGGCCAAACAGACCTGGGGCTCATTTTAATCGACACTGGTTTACGGCAGTAGATTTTAGCGAGGTAGATTTCGAACAAGAAGAAAGAGAAATCTTAGAAGTTCTACAGGCGCTCGACAAATGCGTTAAAGCAGGAAAAATAAAATACTGTGGACTTTCTAACGAATCGCCACTAGGAATTGCCAAGTACATTGAGCTAGCAAAAAAGCACGATCTACCTAGGATGGTTTCTGTGCAAAATGAGTTCAGTCTTAT
>CALFBW010000207.1 GCA_937951415.1 uncultured Chitinophagales bacterium
GCTTTGAATTTGTCTTGATACAAGATGATTTTGTCATGATCGATGATTATGCCCATCATCCAAAAGAGATTGAGGCCTTGGTTCATTCGCTAAAGGATTTATTTGCTAATAAAAAAATCAGCCTTGTTTTTCAACCGCATTTATTCAGCAGAACAAGAGATTTTGCCGAAGATTTTGCGAAGTCATTGGCTCTAGTCGACGAGGTTTTGTTGATGGAGATTTATCCAGCGCGTGAAGAGCCAATTCCTGGGGTGAGCAGCGCCCTAATTGGTGAGCATTTGAATAATGCGCACAAGCAAATCTATAATAAAGAAGAATTAATAAAAGCGTCCGAAACAATCGATACAGATGTATTGGTAACAGTGGGAGCAGGAAGTATTTCTGAAATAGTGGAAAAAATTAAAGAATTGAGGAATTAATATATAAGAATGTTTGTTTAGACAAAGCCAAGTAAACAATTGAGGATGGGAAATAATAAGTCAAATAAAAAAACACAGTGGGATTGGAGCAAACTGCGCCAAAAGGCAATGCCTTTTTGTTGGTTTGGCTTAGGGGTGGTTTTTGTTATAACCATCAGTAATTCCATTGCCAATCAAGGAAATCAAGAGTGGCGAGATATTTTGGTGCATTTTGATAAATCGTCGGATGCAGGATTCCTCATTGAACAAGATGTGGAGGAGGTGATTTTGAGCTGCTATGATTTGTACGAGACAGAGATTAAAGTGGGCGACCTCGACTTAATGGAAGTGGAAGAGGCGCTAACGGATCATCCATACATTCGTGAAGCGCAAGTTTATATTAATGGCGCTGGGGCAATGACCTTAAATATAGAACAAAACAAAGCAGTTGCTCGGGTGCAAACCCTTGACGGACGGGCATATTATTTAACAACGGAAGGGGAGAAAATGCCGCTTTCAGATTTTCATGTAGAACGCGTACCGATTTTTTCGGGAAATATAAAGGACAATGGAAGTAATGTAGGGACTTTGCAAACAAGCCTCTTACAGGATCTTCACCTACTAGGAACATTTTTACAAGATCATCCTTTTTGGAATGCATTGGTTGATCAGGTTTATGTAAACGAGGAAATAGATTTTGTGTTGATACCAAAATTGGGTCAGCAAGAAATAGTGATTGGCGATGGTTCCGAATTGGAAGCCAAGTTTGATCGACTAGACCTTTTTTACAAGGAAGTGGTGAATAAAGTAGGATGGAATAAGTACAAGGAGATAGATGTGAGATTTGACGAGCAGATCGTTTGCACAAAAAAATAGCCAAGCATATGAATAACAATGACATCATCGTAGGTCTAGATATAGGGACCACAAAAATTTGTGTAGTTGCAGGGAAAATGAATTCCGAGGGCAAGTTGGAAGTACTTGGCGTTGGACATGCACCTTCGGCGGGCTTAATGCGTGGAGTAATTTCCAATATCGCAAAGACAGTGGCAGGAATTGAGCAGGCCATTGCGCAAGCAGAAAGAATGATGGGTGCTAAAATCACAAAAGTATATGTTGGAATTGCAGGCCAGCATATCAAGAGTAAACGGCACCGTAATTATTTCGTTCGTGAAACTTTGGAAACAGAGATTTCAGAGGAAGATGTGGATACATTAATCAAAAATGTACACCGAATGGTTTTGCCAGAAGGAGAGCAGATTATTCACGTAATTCCACAGACATTTACTGTTGACAATGACGAGGGAATTGAGGATCCCGTAGGAATGTGTGGACTGAGATTGGAAGCCGACTTTCACATTATTACCGGAAAAGTAAATGCGACGAGAAATATTTACAAGTGTGTAACGAAAGCGGGTCTCGAAGTAGCAGGTTTAATATTAGAACCGATTGCCTCTTCAGATTCAGTTTTGAGCGATGCAGAAAAAGAAGCAGGAGTTGCTTTGGTTGATATGGGCGGAGGAACGACTGACATAGCTATTTTCTACGATGGGATTATTCGCCATACGGCCGTAATTCCTTTGGGTGGAAATATTATTACGACCGATATCAAAGAGGGTTGTATGGTTTTGCAAGATCAAGCAGAGCGCTTGAAGGTTCGCTTCGGTTCTGCCTTGGCGATGGACGAACATGAGAATCATGTGGTTTCCGTTCCTAGTCCAAGTGGTGATCGTCACCGTGAGGTAGGGGTTAAGAATTTGGCGAGCATTATTCAGGCCAGAGTTGATGAAATTATGGAAATGGTTTATTACGAAATCAGAAATTCTGGTTACGAGAGTAAACTCATCAGTGGAATTGTATTAACAGGCGGGGGAGCCATGTTGGAGAACCTCGACATGTTTACAGAATATATTACGGGATTAAATGCCCGAGTTGGTCGACCTACAGAGGTGTTGACGAATTCAAATTCCAATGATTTGTCGATGCCACGTTATGCTACTGCAGTGGGTTTATCGATGAAAGGAGGTAATAATTTCGTCAAGGAAAAAGTGGGTGGAATTGCACAGCCAGTGGTTGTGGATGGTCCCGAGCCAAGAAAAGCAGGAGGTATTCGTCAATGGGTCATTGGGGTTGCTGAGTATCTCAAGGGAGATGCAGAGGTTATGGAAGGATTCGATAACCAATAATTAAGAAAAGAAATCATTTATTTATCAGGTAAATTTTAATAAGATGGAGTTTAATGTCAAAAAAGGAAGCTTTGTTGATCGCCCTATCAAAGTAATAGGCGTAGGAGGTGGCGGCTGCAATGCCGTAATTCACATGCACAATTTGGGTATCCAAGGTGTGCAATATGTTGTCATGAATACCGATCGTCAAGCATTGGCGAATTGTATGATTGAAGAGCAGGTTCAAATGGGCCCAGGAGAAGGTGCAGGAGCAAACCCAGCGGTTGGTCGCAAATTTTCGGAAGATGCCATTGATGGAATTAAAGAAGCCATCGGTTCGAACACAAAAATGTGTTTTATTACTGCTGGAATGGGCGGTGGTACTGGTACAGGCGCAGCGCCCGTTGTAGCGCGTATCTGTCGTGACATGGGAATATTAACAGTAGGAATTGTCACCACGCCATTTATGATGGAAGGACCGCGTCGTAAAAAACATGCACAGGAAGGAATCAATGAATTGCGAGAGTATGTTGATACGCTAGTCGTAATTTCTAACGATAAAGTCAATGAGCTTTACGGTAGTGCAAAAATCTCAGAAGCTTTCGCAAGTGCTGATGATGTCTTGGCAACTGCTGCAAAAGGAATTGCTGAAATTATTACACGACCTGGAAAGGTGAATGTGGATTTCCAAGATGTACATACTGTAATGAGCAACAGTGGTGTGGCAATTATGGGATCGCATCGAGTTGCTGGTGAGAATCGTGCAATGGAAGCTGTACAAGGAGCCTTGAATTCTCCTTTGTTGAACGACAGCGATATTCGCGGTGCTGAATATGTTTTGGTAAATGTTTCTTACGGATCAAAAGAGGCGGAGCTTCGAGAAGTGAGCGAGATTACTAACTACATCCAAGAAGAAGCAGGAAACAATGCTGATGTTATTTTAGGTATTTGCGAGGACGATGAGTTGGGAGAAGAATTGAATGTTACAGTTTTGGCGACTGGGTTCCACAGTAACCAAAATGCAAAATTGCCGATTACTCAAAAAAAGGTCATTACAGATTTGAATAAAGAAACGAATGTAGGACCTGTCATTGAAACTACGCGTCCTATCGTTCAAAATCCAGTAGTACCAACTGCTGAAAATCAAACGACTGCACCAGCTACTGCTGATCATTTGGAAATGCAAATACACAAACTAAATGAGGCGGGAGACGTTCGAAAGAACATTCAATCTACGATCGATTTTGAAGCTAATAAAAAGGTAGCGGAGGAGAATGCATTGAAAGCGCAACAGCAAAAAATGCAGACTCCAATACAACAGTCAGTTCGTCCAGTAGCTAGCGATAGCGACGACGAAATGATTCCTTTAGATGATCATGCGAAAAGCTTGATTGATCGTCAAAGAAGATTGCGCAGCTTGAAAACAAAAATGTCTTCGCAAGCAGGACTGAATGAGTTGGAAAAAAAGCCAGCGTATCAACGTCACAATGTTTCTTTGGATCAAAACACAGGGAATTTGGAGCGAAGAATTTCGCATTCAATTGTGGAAAAAGATGAGCGAGGAAACGTCATCATCAATAAGAACCGAAATGTAGATCCGGAATTGGACTAAGAAAGTGAATTGAAAATACTGATAAATGAATGGTGCGATCGCATGCCTTTGGATGAAAGGCAATAATGATTGAGCTATGATGTGTTTGTTTCAGAACCGCCCGATTATGTCGGGCGGTTTTCTTTGTGCCAATAAATAAAAGGAAATAAATGTGGCTTGATACTAAAACTCTGCTAGACGTGCTTTAACGAAATCTAAGTTTTCAATTTCAATGGGATCAAATCCTTGTAGCAAGCACAGTTCTAGCGAAAGAAAATCGCCCAAATGAATAAGATACATCGTATCTAATACCAATGATTTCCCCGGGCAATTAATTCGGATAAAAGGAGCTTCAGATCTTTCAACGAGTTCTTCTACCACTTTTGCGCGAAAGCGGGTGCGCTCATTTACAAAAGGGCTGTCAAATACGACAGCAGCAAAATTCGATTGATTTCCACGCCATCCAACCACTTCGTTGTGATTCATTTCTGGTAGTGAATGATGCCATGACTGCATTTTCGAATTTTCATTGAGCTGTTGTTTCCAACGTAATCCTATTGCATCCCAAAGGACAGGCGGGTAAATCAAAACATTTTTGCCCAATAATTGATTGGCCAATTCCTTGGATTTTTTTCGAATGTTCTCTTGTTCCGTTTCTAAGAAATCGGCTGCTGCTTCCAATTCTTCCAACAAACGACCATCAATGACATTTCTTGCTTTCAAAATAGAAAGTAGTCCAACCAAGTTTGCTCCCAGACAAGACCTAGGTGGTTTACCCGAAGGCATACTTGCACGCAGATAATTATGTTCCTCGGCGATCTCAGCCATTTTTCCACCACTGGTAATACAGTGAACCTGGGCTCCATCACGGATGGCATCATCCAAAGCACTTAAGGTCTCTTCCGTATTCCCAGAACAGCTAGAAGAAACGAAAAAGGTGTTTTCGTTTACGTAGGCTGGCAATCGATAATCTCGAACTACTTCATAGGGCACTTTTAACTCGTTGCGTAACCAACCTGCAGCAACATTCGCCGCAATAGCAGAGCCGCCCATTCCTGCTACAACAATGTTTTGAATGCCTTCAACGGGTTCTGCAGATAATGCACTTCCTTTCTGGATAGCAATGCGCAACTGCTGAGGAAATTTAATGATTAATTCTTCCATGTTTTCAAATCAGCCAACAATATAAGGTATTCGATAGGGCTTTGTGCATTTTTTGATGCGGGCTTTACTTTCCCGCTATGCGGCTGTCTCGATTGAGACAAATTAAATGTAAATAGAAATGAGGAATTGGCATCTACATCTGCGAACGAACAGTGTGTAAAAGTAGTAGTAGTTCTAAGCCAATACCGTCCATTCATCTATTTCGTTTCAGCAAAGAGAATAATTTGTTTAAATGTTACAATGCCTTAGACGAAATGAAAGAGAAGCTGGAACAAAGGGAGGCGGCATATCCGTTCTTTTGTAGCTGCCTTGAGTGGAATTTTATTTAGGCCAAAAGTAACAAATTAGTAGCGATTACTTAACCAGAAAACTTCAATCGAACTTTGATGAAGCAGCGCTGATTCTTTGCTTATATTTGGTAATAGGTAGCAGAGAAAGATCAGGCTCTTTGCTTAATGTTAGCTAATAAAAATTAAAATAAGATAAAGCCAAAATGGCAACTTGTAGAATCACTTATGTCTAAAGATTTCGGTGCTACATTTTCTTAAATCAAGAAGGTTTCGGAGTCGAACATGCTGCTTGGATAAAAAAGGGAAGAAAATAAAAGCTGTATTTATTTGTATTT